>NZ_VDAF01000030.1:0-55617 GCF_019584525.1 Enterobacter sp. EC_50
CCTAAATAGGCTGATTCGATGTGTTTGCGGGAAAAAAATCGGCCCAGATCCGCGAAATTTTAATCAGCGAGTCAGCTTGGGAAGAAATGACCTGCTTATTCGCACCTTCCCTAGCGGCATGACATGACAGGAGCGTTTATGAATCAATCCTATGGAAGACTGGTCAGCCGGGCCGCCATCGCGGCGACCGTCATGGCATCCAGCCTGTTACTGATTAAAATCTTTGCCTGGTGGTATACCGGCTCGGTCAGTATTCTGGCGGCGCTGGTGGATTCGCTGATGGACATTGCCGCCTCATTGACCAACCTGCTGGTCGTGCGTTACTCGCTGCAGCCAGCGGATGAAGAGCACACCTTTGGGCACGGCAAAGCGGAGTCGCTGGCCGCACTGGCGCAAAGCATGTTTATATCCGGTTCTGCGCTGTTCCTGTTTCTCACCGGCATACAGCATCTCGTCTCGCCGACGCCGATGAACGATCCTGGCGTCGGCGTCGTTGTGACGGTCGTTGCACTTATTAGCACACTTGTTCTGGTAACGTTCCAGCGCTGGGTGGTACGCAAAACGCAAAGTCAGGCCGTACGGGCGGATATGCTTCATTATCAATCTGATGTTATGATGAATGGGGCTATTCTTATTGCGCTCGGTCTGGCCTGGTATGGCTGGCATCGGGCCGATGCGTTGTTTGCGTTAGGGATTGGTATCTATATTTTATATAGCGCCCTGCGGATGGGGTATGAAGCAGTGCAATCGCTGCTTGACCGCGCCCTCCCGGACTCAGAACGTAATGAAATTTTTTCTATCGTGACCGCCTGGCCCGGCGTCAGCGGTGCACACGATCTTCGAACGCGGCAGTCAGGGCCGACCCGCTTTATTCAGATTCATATTGAAATGGAAGACAACCTGCCACTGGTTCAGGCTCACGTGATTGCTGAGCAGGTCGAGCAGGCGATTTTGCAGCGTTTTCCTGGTTCAGACGTCATCATTCACCAGGATCCCTGCTCGGTTGTACCCGGACATGTTGGGCTTTCGTAATTCGTTGTAAAAAAGTGAGCCAGGCCAGCATTTTGTGTATAAATTACCGCCATTTGGTCTGACCTGAATCAATTCAGCTGGAAGGGATTGATATACTATTTGCAGTATTCGTTGGTCGATAAGTTTCTTCCGGCAACAGATTTCAATTTTGCATTCCTAAGTTCAGAGGTAGTCATGATTAAGAAAATCGGTGTGTTGACAAGCGGCGGTGATGCGCCGGGCATGAACGCGGCAATTCGTGGGGTTGTCCGCGCGGCGCTGACGGAAGGTCTGGAAGTTTTTGGTATCTATGATGGTTACCTGGGTCTGTATGAAGACCGTATGGTTCAGCTCGACCGTTACAGCGTGTCTGACATGATCAACCGTGGCGGTACCTTCCTTGGGTCTGCGCGCTTCCCGGAATTCCGTGATGAACACGTTCGTGAAGTGGCTATCGAGAACATGAAAAAACGTGGACTGGACGCCCTGGTGGTTATCGGCGGTGACGGCTCGTACATGGGTGCAAAACGTCTGACTGAAATGGGCTTCCCGTGCATCGGCCTGCCGGGCACCATCGACAACGACATCAAAGGCACCGACTACACCATCGGTTACTTCACCGCGCTGGGCACCGTTGTGGAAGCGATTGACCGCCTGCGTGACACCTCTTCCTCCCACCAGCGTATCTCTATCGTTGAAGTGATGGGGCGTTACTGCGGTGACCTGACCCTAGCTGCGGCAATTGCGGGTGGTTGTGAGTTTGTCGTGGTTCCGGAAGTGGAATTCAGCCGTGAAGATCTGGTAGCTGAAATCAAAGCGGGCATCGCGAAAGGCAAAAAACATGCGATCGTGGCTATCACCGAGCACATCTGTGACGTAGACGAGCTGGCGAAGTACATCGAAACCGAAACCAAGCGTGAAACCCGTGCAACCGTACTGGGGCACATCCAGCGTGGCGGTTCCCCTGGCCCGTATGACCGTATTCTGGCGTCCCGTATGGGTGCGTATGCAATCGAACTGCTGCTGCAGGGCCACGGCGGCCGCTGCGTCGGTATTCAGAACGAGAAACTGGTTCACCATGACATCATCGACGCGATTGAAAACATGAAGCGTCCGTTCAAAGGTGACTGGCTGGACTGCGCGAAAAAACTGTACTGATTGGCGTTTGGTTTGTGCCGGGTGGCGGCTTCGCCTTACCCGGCCTACAAAAGCACGGTTTGTAGGCCCGGTAAGCGAAGCGCCACCGGGCTTTTTTTGTCCGCACCATTTGCCTTTTTATTCCACTACGTTATAGCCAATCTTTTTTTATTCTTTAATCCTCGATTCGCTTTCTGGCACGCTGCATTCATCAAAACACTACACAAGAGAGCTGGGCGATGAATAAATGGGGCGTGGGTTTAACATTATTGCTGGCATCGACCAGCGTTCTGGCTAAGGATATCCAGTTACTGAACGTGTCATACGACCCGACGCGTGAACTGTATGAACAATACAACAAAGCGTTTGCGGCACACTGGAAGCAGGAAACCGGCGACAATGTCGTGGTTCGCCAGTCTCACGGTGGTTCTGGCAAGCAGGCGACCTCCGTCATCAACGGTATTGAAGCCGACGTGGTGACCCTGGCGCTGGCCTACGATGTTGACGCGATCGCCGAGCGTGGCCGTATCGACAAAAACTGGATCAAACGCCTGCCGGATAACTCCGCGCCCTACACCTCGACCATCGTTTTCCTGGTACGTAAAGGCAACCCGAAACAGATCCATGACTGGAATGACCTGATTAAGCCGGGCGTGTCAGTTATTACCCCTAACCCGAAAAGCTCCGGCGGCGCACGCTGGAACTATCTGGCCGCCTGGGGCTATGCATTGCACCACAACAACGGTGACCAGGCTAAAGCCCAGGAATTCGTGAAAGCGCTGTACAAAAACGTCGAAGTGCTGGACTCCGGCGCGCGCGGTGCAACCAACACCTTCGTGGAGCGCGGCATTGGTGACGTGCTGATTGCGTGGGAAAACGAAGCCCTGCTGGCGACCAATGAACTGGGTAAAGATAAGTTTGAGATCGTGACCCCAAGCGAATCTATTCTGGCTGAGCCGACCGTTTCCGTGGTCGATAAAGTGGTGGAGAAGAAAGACACCAAAGCGGTGGCGGAAGCCTACCTGAAGTACCTCTACTCGCCGGAAGGTCAGGAGATTGCAGCGAAGAACTTCTATCGTCCACGCGATGCGGCTGTGGCGAAGAAATATGACGGCGAATTCCCGAAACTGAAGCTCTTCACCATTGATGATGTTTTCGGTGGCTGGACGAAAGCGCAGAAAGAGCACTTCTCTAACGGCGGCACCTTTGACCAGATTAGCCAGCGCTGAACATAAATAAACGACACGGTGACCCGGCGTGAGAAATCCGCCGGGTTTTTTATTTGGTCATCATTTTGCGTTACTCTTTTGCCTCTATTGAAAACAGGGAACGCGTTGTGAAAAAAATTATCTTATTGATCCTCATTGTCATCGCCCTTGCCGCTGGCGGCTGGTACTGGATGAAAGCGGGTAATCCGAATGCGTTGCGACATATCGTTCTCGACCAGTGCCTGCCGAATCAACTGCAACACCGTAACCCGGCACCGTGTGCGCAGGTGAAGCCTGACGCAGGCTATGTAGTCTTTAAAGACCGCAACGGGCCGCTGCAATACCTGCTGATGCCGACATATCGCATCAACGGCACCGAAAGCCCGCTGTTGACCGAAGCGCATACGCCGAACTTTTTCTGGCTGGCCTGGCAGTCGCGAAGCTTTATGACCCTGAAGCGTGGAAGCGAGGTGCCCGACAGCGCCATTTCACTGACGATTAACTCGCCGACAGGGCGCACGCAAAACCATTTTCACATTCATATCTCCTGCCTGCGCCCGGACGTGCGCGAGAAGCTGAACGCGGCACAGGGAGACATCAGCACCCAGTGGCTGCCCCTTCCTGGCGGCCTGGAAGGGCATGAGTATCTTGCTCGTCGGGTGACGGAGAATGAGCTGGTGCAGCGCAGCCCGTTCATGATGCTGGCTGAAGAGCTGCCGGAAGCGCGCGACCATATGGGGCGCTTCGCGCTGGCAATGGCGCAGCAGTCAGATGGTTCGTTTGTGTTGCTGGCCACCGAGCGCAACCTGCTGATGCTTAACCGCGCGTCGGCTGAGGAACTGCAGGATCATCAATGCGCTATCCTGAATTGACCCCACCATAAATAGCGTTTACTCGCCCTGCCTGTCGCCGTAGACTTGCTGAAAAATTCTACAGGAGACAGGTATGTCGCTCTGGTCAACGTATCCTCTGTTGCTGCCTTCACTGATTGTGGGCGTCACCATCGTACTATGGGCGACGTCGCTATTGCCGGAGTTCATTACCGCGCTGCTGTTCTTCACGGCGGCAATGACTGCGAAGATCGCCCCGCCGGAGGTGATTTTCGGCGGTTTTGCCTCGTCGGCTTTCTGGCTGGTCTTCAGCGGATTCGTGCTCGGCGTGGCGATACGTAAAACCGGGCTGGCGGACCGGGCCGCCCGGGCGCTGTCAGCAAAGCTCACCGACTCCTGGGTATTAATGGTAGCGAGCGTGGTGCTGCTGAGCTATGCGCTGGCGTTTGTGATGCCGTCGAATATGGGACGTATTGCGCTGCTGATGCCGATTGTCGCCGCAATGGCGAAACGCGCCGGTATCGCTGACGGCTCCCGCGCCTGGTTTGGTCTGGCGCTGGCGGTAGGGTTCGGGACGTTCCAGCTTTCGGCGACGATTCTGCCCGCTAACGTGCCTAATCTGGTGATGAGCGGTGCGGCAGAAGGTTCGTACGGCATCCACCTGAACTATGTCCCGTATCTGCTGCTGCACACGCCGGTGCTGGGCATTCTCAAAGGCCTGATCCTGATTGGCCTGATCTGCTGGCTTTTTCCGGGTCATCCCAAACCCCCTCAGAAACAGGTGCCGTCTGAACCCATGGGCCGGGATGAAAAGCGTCTTGCCTGGCTGCTGGCGATAGTGCTGGGGATGTGGGTGACGGAGAGCTGGCACGGCGTGGGGCCCGCCTGGACCGGGCTGGCGGCGTCGGTCATCGTTATGCTGCCGCGCATCGGTTTTATCACCGGGGAGGAGTTTTCTGCGGGGGTGAATATGCGCACCTGCATCTACGTTGCCGGTATTCTGGGGCTGGCGATCGTCGTGACGCAAACCGGGATCGGCACGGCGGTGGGCGAGGCGTTGCTCCGTATTATGCCGCTCGATGCAGACCGACCGTTCACCAGCTTCCTTGCGCTGACCGGTATTACCACCGCACTCAACTTCATCATGACCGCCAACGGCGTTCCGGCGCTGTATACCACCCTGGCGCAGAGCTTCTCGGATGCGACCGGCTTCCCGCTGCTGTCGGTGATCATGATTCAGGTGCTGGGCTATTCCACGCCGCTGCTGCCGTATCAGGCGTCGCCGATCGTGGTGGCGATGGGGTTAGGAAAAGTGCCTGCCAGGGCGGGGATGGTGCTCTGTCTGGCGCTGGCGGTGGCAACGTATCTGGTGCTGCTGCCGCTGGATTATCTGTGGTTTAGCCTGCTGGGACGGCTGTAAAAAAGCCCGGTGGCGCTGACGCTTACCGGGCCTACAGAACCGTAGGGCGGGTTAGCGAAGCGCCACCCGCCACAAAGGCAATTACGCCTGTTTAGCCGCTTCTGCCGCTTTAACGATCACCGCGAAAGCGTCCGCTTTCAGGGATGCACCGCCAACCAGCGCGCCATCGATGTCTGGCTGGGTGAACAGCTCAGCAGCGTTAGACGCGTTAACGGAACCACCGTACTGGATGATCACTTGCTCAGCCACTTTGGCGTCAGCTTTCGCAATGTGGTCACGGATGAATTTGTGAACCGCCTGAGCCTGCGCAGGGGTGGCTGATTTGCCGGTACCGATCGCCCAGACTGGCTCGTAAGCGATAACCGCGCCTTCGAACGCTGCTGCGCCCTGCGTTTTCAGCACTGCGTCGATCTGACGTGCGCACACTTCTTCAGTTTTGCCCGCTTCGTTTTCTGCTTCGGTTTCACCGATGCACAGAACCGGGATCAGACCCTGCTCTTTCAGCACGGCGAATTTCTTCGCGATGAACTCGTCGGATTCTTTGTGATAGGTGCGACGCTCGGAGTGGCCGATGATGATGTATTTCGCGCCGATATCTTTCAGCATTTCAGCGGACGTTTCACCGGTGAACGCGCCAGACAGGTTAACGTCAACGTTCTGCGCGCCCAGAATGATGTGGCTGCCGTCAGCGGCACGTTTAGCCAGATCCAGGTACATATCCGGCGGAGCGATAGCAACCGCGCAGCCGGTCACGCCAGCCAGCTCTTTACGCAGGTTCGCAACCAGTTCGTTTACCATGTGGCGGCTGCCGTTCAGTTTCCAGTTACCCATCACTAAAGGATGTCGCATTTCAATTCTCCACGCTCAATAAGCGAATTAAGGAATATGGCCACCCTGTCGGGCAGCATGGTCTGTGAATCAGTATAGAGATTTTCCCTCGAAAGGCTTTGCTTTTTGTCATTAATTCGCCCCGCCGAGGGTGTCAGATAGTGCCAGCTTAATCGGTTCAACAGCGAAGGTCAGTCCTTTTTCGCCGTTGTCCGCCACAACATAGCGGATCGCGCCTTCGGTATCGGCGTAGTAACGCTTATTTTTACCGGCGGTGAGGAGTTTTTGCAGCTTTTGCTGGCTTTGCTTTTTCGTCAGCGCAGGGGTAAACGCCTGCAATACCGCGCTCATGTACTCCAGCGCTTTCGCCTTCGCGGCTTTCTGCTCTGGGCCCTGTATTGGCAGCCAGGTGATTTGCATGCTTTTGATTTTTAACGTCCCGCGCTCCAGCGCCGTGGAGGCATACAAATTCTCGTTAATCTTGCTTGCCGCACGGGTCAGGGTAGGCGTGTCGCGGGGGCCATCAATGGCACGAAACTCATCCAGTTGCAGCGTGGGATTGGCCTGATTGAAGGCTTCACGAAACTGGCTAATGGACTGATCGAACGACGGTGCGCCCGCCAGCAGGTACGGTGCTGTGGTCGGGGCTGTGGTTTCGGCGGCGTGCAGGGTAAAACCCGCGCTGAGCAGCGCTAAACACAGGAATAGAGAATGTGCCGAACTTTTCATCAACATTGCCCCTGGCCGTAAGTGCTCATGATTAAAACGATATCTGGTCGGCTTGTCAAAAGGTCACAACTCCAGGGTAAAATGCGGGCTAAACGATAATAAGGAACCTTACATGACCATACAGCAGTGGCTGTTTTCATTCAAAGGGCGTATTGGACGCCGTGATTTCTGGATCTGGATGGTGACGTGGGTTGTCGCCATGCTGCTTCTGTTTTTCGTCGCCTATAACGCGTGGCTGAGCACGCAAACGGCGGCCTTCGCGCTGGTCTGCCTGCTCTGGCCAACGGCGGCTGTCGTGGTGAAACGCCTGCACGATCGCGGTCGTTCCGGCGCGTGGGCATTTCTGATTATTCTGGCGTGGATGCTGGTGGCGGGAAACTGGGCGATGCTTCCGTCCATCCTGCCGTGGGTGGTGGGCAGGCTGCTGCCGTCGGTCATCTTCGTGATGATGATTGTCGATCTGGGCGCGTTTATTGGCACCCAGAGCGAAAACAAATACGGTAAAGACACCGTTGAGGTGAAATACCGCTGATCACCAGTAGTGTTCGGCGGTCATATGGCCCGGTCGGCGGCGAAGATGTTTCGTCATCTGCCGGGTATCCTTCAGAAGCTGCTGCGTGTCGCGTACCATCTGCGGGTTGCCACACAGCATGACGTGGCTGGTTTCAGCCGTCATCGGTAAACCCACCGCCTCTTCCAGGGCACCATTCTCAATTAACGCCGGCACGCGACCGGTCAGCGTTCCAGCTACAGTTTCGCGGCTGACCACCGTCTGAATCTTTAACTTTCCGCCGTACTGCTGTTCCAGCGCCTGCATCTGCGGCAGGTAGCTCAGGTCTGCGGCGTAGCGCGCAGCGTGAACCAGCACGATGTTTTTAAAACGCTCCAGGTCTTTGCCGTACTGCAAAATAGAGAGATAAGGGCCGATGGCCGTACCGGTTGCCAGCATCCAGAGCGTGTCACAATCCGGGATCTCTTCGAGCACAAAGAAGCCTGCTGCTTCACTCACGATTTGCACCTCGTCGCCGGGCTTGAGGGCGGCAAGGCGCGGGCTGAGTTTACCGTCAGGTACGGTGACCAGATAGAACTCGAGATCCGGGTTATCAGGCGCGTTAACGTAAGAGTAGGCGCGCTGCACGCGCTCGCCGTCGACATCCAGCCCCAGCTTCGCAAATTGCCCGGCTTTAAACGGGTGGACGGGAGCATGCAGGGTGAGACTAAATAGCGCATCGGTCCAGAACTGTATCTTTGTGACTTTACCTGTTACCCAGTCCGCCATGATCTTCTCCTGTGCTGTTTCTCTGTTCTATCTTCCGTACTTAACGGGGAGATTTCCAGCCCATTTGGGCCGGAAAGCTCTATCGATCAAACGGTTTTACAGAATGTGCGTCTGTACGTCCGGGTCTTTGCGGTCGAGATAGTGGATAGACTGGATGCGGCGAATGGTGCGTGATTTTCCGCGGATCAGCAGCGTTTCAGTGGTGGCCATATTGCCCTTGCGGCTGATGCCGTCCAGCAGATCGCCTTTGGTGATACCTGTCGCCGAGAAGACCACGTTATCGCTGCGCGCCATATCATGCAGCGCCAGCACTTTGTTGGCCTCGATGCCCATCGCTTCGCAGCGTGCCAGCTCGTTTTCCCCGATACGGCGGTTCTCTTCGCTGTCGCCTTTCACCTCGTGGCGGGGCAGCAGACGAGCCTGCATATCGCCGTCCAGCGCGCGGATCACTGCCGCAGAGACTACGCCTTCCGGCGCGCCGCCGATGCCGTACAGCACGTCTACTTCGCTGTCCGGCATGCAGGTCAGGATCGAGGCGGCAACGTCACCATCCGGAATGGCAAACACGCGCACGCCGAGCTTTTGCATCTGCGCGATGGTGGCGTCGTGGCGCGGTTTGGCCAGAATAGTGACGGTGAGTTCGCTCAGCGGTTTGTTCAGCGCGCTGGCGACGTTACGCAGGTTCTCTTCCAGCGGCAGGCTGAGGTCGATTGAGCCTTTCGCACCAGGACCGACAATCAGCTTTTCCATGTACATATCCGGCGCGTTAAGGAAGCAGCCTTTATCGCCCACGGCCAGCACCGCCAGGGCGTTGGCCTGGCCCATTGCGGTCATGCGCGTGCCTTCTATCGGGTCGACGGCGATATCCACGGCATCGCCTTTACCGGTACCGACTTTTTCACCGATGTAGAGCATTGGCGCTTCGTCGATCTCGCCTTCGCCGATCACGATGGTGCCGTCGATGTTGACCTGGTTAAGCACAATGCGCATGGCATGGACGGCTGCGCCGTCTGCGGTATTTTTGTCACCACGACCCAGCCACTTATAGCCTGCAAGGGCAGCCGCTTCGGTGACGCGGGAAAACTCGATAGCAAGTTCACGTTTCATGAGGTACTCGTACAATCAAAAGGAATTGCACGAAGTTTATCACAGAGTGGGGAGGGGCGAGGGGACCGGCGCGGTCCCCTCGCCCTGACCCTCTCCCCAGGGGAGAGGGAATATATGATTACTCTTCGTGCTCTTCCCACGCCAGTGCGCGTTTCACCGCTTTCTTCCAGCCGCTGTAGCGGAAGTTACGCTCGGTGGTTTCGATGCCCGGGCGGAATTCGCGTTCGATCACCGCTTTTTCCTGCAGCTCGTCCAGGTTCTGCCAGAAGCCTACCGCCAGACCGGCAAGGTACGCCGCGCCCAGCGCCGTGACTTCACGCACTTCAGGACGCTCAACGCGGGTGCCCAGAATGTCGGACTGGAACTGCATCAGGAAGTTATTCGCTACCGCACCGCCGTCCACGCGCAGGGCGTGCAGACGAATGCCGGAGTCCGCCTGCATCGCTTCCAGCACGTCGCGCGTCTGGTAGGCGATGGATTCCAGGGTGGCGCGAATAATGTGGTTAGAGTTAACACCACGCGTCAGGCCAAAAATTGCGCCGCGTGCATACGGATCCCAGTACGGCGCGCCCAGACCGGTGAATGCAGGCACCACGTACACGCCGTTGGTGTCTTTCACTTTGGTCGCGAAGTACTCGGAGTCGAACGCATCGCTGATCAGCTTCATCTCGTCGCGCAGCCACTGGATAGACGCACCGGCCATGAACACCGCGCCTTCCAGGGCATAGTTCACTTCGCCGCGTGGTCCACAGGCGATGGTGGTCAGCAGGCCGTTTTCTGATTTCACCGCTTTCTCGCCGGTGTTCATCAGCATAAAGCAGCCGGTGCCGTAGGTGTTCTTCGCCATCCCTTCTTTGACGCACAGCTGGCCGAACAGCGCCGCCTGCTGGTCACCGGCAATACCGGCGATAGGAATACGGGTGCCGCCTTTACCGCCGATGTTGGTCTGGCCGTAAACCTCAGAAGACTTGCGCACGTCAGGCAGCATCGCGCGTGGGATATCCAGCGCGTCCAGCATCTTGTCATCCCACTCCAGGGTGTTGATGTTGAACAGCATGGTACGCGAGGCGTTGGTGTAGTCGGTGACGTGGACGCGTCCCTGGGTCATCTTCCAGATAAGCCAGGTGTCGACGGTGCCGAACAGTAGCTCGCCGCGTTTTGCACGCTCGCGTGAACCTTCCACGTGGTCGAGGATCCACTTCACTTTTGTGCCGGAGAAATACGGGTCAACCACCAGACCGGTGGCGCTGCGCACGTACTCTTCCATGCCGTCGCGCTTCAGCTGCTCGCAGATCTCAGAGGTACGGCGGCACTGCCAGACGATGGCGTTGTAAATAGGCTTACCGGTTTCACGTTCCCAGACAATCGTCGTTTCACGCTGGTTAGTGATACCAATCGCGGCAATCTCGTCGGAACTGATATCGGCTTTTGCCAGCACTTCGACCAGCGTGGAGCTTTGTGACGCCCAGATCTCCATTGGGTCGTGTTCGACCCAGCCTGGACGAGGATAAATTTGCTCAAATTCGCGCTGTGACACGCTGACGATGTTCGCGTCATGATCCATTACGACAGCGCGGGAGCTGGTAGTGCCCTGGTCGAGCGCAACGATATATTTTTTTTCGGTCATGGTATGTGTCCCGTAGTCAGATTACAGCGAAGCTTTTTGTTGTGCGGTAGAAGTCGTTTCCTTCTCCTCTTCCACACAGGTGTCGCACGGTAAATGGCGACCAATTAATTTGCGGTAGCTGAACGCACCCAGCGCAGCCCCGACAACTGGCGCAAACAGCGGTACCAGGAAGTAAGGAATGTCTTTGCCACCGGTGAAGGCGACGTCGCCCCAGCCTGCGATAAAGGCGAACGCTTTAGGTCCGATATCACGCGCCGGGTTCATCGCGAAGCCGGTCAGCGGGCCCATGGAGGCACCAATCACCGCAATCAGCAGGCCAATCAGCAGTGGGGCCAGCGGGCCGCGCGGAATGCCGTTTCCGTCGTCGGTCAGCGCCAGGATAACGCCCATCAGAATAGCGGTAATCACCATTTCAACTGCGAACGCCTGCACAAAATTGATATGCGGGTTTGGATAGGTTGAGAAGATGCCTGCCAGATCCAGACTTTCGACGCTGCCGCGCACCATATGATGCGTCTGTTCGAAGTCGATGAAAAGATTGTAATAAAGCCCGTAAACTAACGCCGCTGCGCAAAACGCGCCGGCAAACTGAGAAAGAATGAAAGGAACTACTTTGCGTCCGTCGAAGCACGCGAACAGCCACAGTGCGATAGTCACCGCCGGGTTAAGATGTGCACCAGACACCCCTGCAGTCAGGTAGATGGCCATCGCCACGCCCAGACCCCAGATGATACTGATTTCCCACTGACCAAAACTGGCACCCGCCACTTTCAGTGCAGCGACACAGCCCACTCCGAAGAATATCAACAACCCGGTACCAAGGAACTCGGCAATGCACTGGCCTTTTAAGGTTGATGTCTGACTCATAATCGGAATCCTGAAGAAATTGATGTTTATTGTTAGCATGGCCGCCCGTGACAGCCACGATGCCCTGTAGACATAGTGTTAATTTATCGTTAACGAGCAAAAACGAGAAATATCGAAATCGAAATGTGTGGTCTGCGTCAATAAAATGAGCGTTTTCGCGCCATAAAGCACATTTTTGCAGCAGTACAGGATCAGTACAGGAATGTGAGCTGAATCATTTCATTAACGAATCAGTTAACAATTTAGGGGTATATGATGCGAACGCACCAGGACCAGACCTAAAAGTGTTGCAAACCGCGATCTGCGCGGTGTGTCGCTGGACACAGAGCGCCGCGCTCCATACAATCGACGGTATATGTCGTGCGCGTTTATGTTAAAGCGTCGCCTTGCAATTCAGGAGAGGTAGCATCATGTCTTTAGAAGTGTTTGAGAAACTGGAATCGAAAGTACAGCAGGCGATTGACACCATCACCCTGCTGCAGATGGAAATTGAAGAGCTGAAAGAGAAGAACAACAGCCTGGCGCAGGAAGTACAGAACGCGCAGCACAGCCGCGAAGAACTGGAGCGCGAAAACAACCAGCTGCGCGAACAGCAGAACGGCTGGCAGGATCGCCTGCAGGCGCTGCTGGGACGTATGGAAGAAGTCTGATTCCCACTGGGATGAACTGAACAGGCCGGGTAAGGCGATGCCGCTACCCGGCTTTTTTTATGGTTCTCGCTGACTGACACCCAACCATAAAAAAGGCCGCCAAAGGCGGCCTTAACGCTACTTGTCCTGCGCTGTCATAGCAAAAGCAACGAACACATTCGGTTCATCACTCTTTACAACGAGTACGCTGGCGACAATGAACGCGATACATAAATAGCGTTTCATTATGCGGTCCCTGCTGCTAACCGCTCCACCGTTCACCACCGGTGATAAGTCGGTGGACACAAGCCCGGTTAAAGGTTGCTTTACGGTTGTGAATACACCTTTCCCTGGACCGATGCCCATGTGCGAGATGGCGGAAAGGGACGATGCATCATAATGAGCAGCAGCAGCGTAGTTAAGGTTTTAATAGTTAATTAGGAATTTATAAAGGGTCGATGGGGTTACCTGAGATTTGAACCAGGGTAAGATAAAAATCCTGGTTAAAGGTTGCAAAACTTCCCAACGGACCGCGAATCCCGAGGGACAAAAAAACCGCCACATTACTGTTGGCGGTTTTTTTATGGTCCACGCTTACGGTTTTTATTACTCAATATCCAGCGGATCTTCGGAAAGGATAATGCCGGTATTATCGGCGTAGAGATGGTCGCCTGAGAAGAAGGTCACGCCGCCGAAGTTAACGCGCACGTCGCTTTCGCCGATGCCGTCACCTGCCGCCCCTACCGGTATGGCCGCGATGGCCTGAATCCCGATATCCAGGTCTTCCAGATCGTCCACCTGACGCACGGAACCGTACACCACAATGCCTTCCCACTCGTTTTGTGCGGCAATACCGGCCAGCTCAGCATCAATCAATGCGCGGCGTACGGAACCACCGCCATCGACCACCAGTACGCGGCCACGGCCGTTCTGTTCGAGCAGATCGTACAACAACCCGTTATCCTCGAAACATTTCACCGTGACGATCTGTCCGCCAAACGACGACCGCCCACCAAAGTTGGAGAACAGCGGTTCAACGACGTTGACATCTTCCTGGTAGATGTCACAAAGCTCGGAGGTATCGTATTTCATAGGTTTAACGCTCAGTTGCTGCGAATGTGTTCAGTATATCGTGCGAAATGCGTTGTTGGCAAAATCATCAATTGTTAATTGATATTTGTCAGCTAACTGAGCGTCTGGCTTAAGACAATCCCGATGACGAACAACAGGTTAGTCAGCAGCGCGCCTTTTACCGTGCGTTCCAGCATCGGCGGCATGGCGGCCGGGCTGCGTTCGCGCATTACAAAACGGGCCTGCTTAATCAGCAGCGGCGCGGCAAGCACAAACAGCCAGCCCCACAGACTGTGCAGGGAAATCAGGTTAAACAGCGCCAGGCAGACCAGGGCACCCATCAGCAGGCAGGCATGGTAGCGACGCGCATTCACCGGCCCCAGACGGACCGCCAGGGTGTTTTTGCCGTTCTCCCGGTCGCTGTCGATGTCGCGCAGGTTGTTGATGTTGAGCACCGCGGTCGCCAGCAGACCGCAGGCGGTCGCAGGCAGGAACAGCGCAGGGATCACCGTATGCGCCTGTAAGTACCAGCTTCCCATCACGCTCAGCCAGCCGAAGAACACCAGTACGGAGATATCCCCGAGCCCAATGTAGCCGTAAGGACGCGTGCCGACGGTGTAGGTGATGGCTGCGATAATGGCCAATAAACCCAGCACCAGGAAGCCAATAAAATCGCTGGGGGTCTTAGACGCCACTGTCACCAGCGCCAGACCCGATAAACAGATCAGCACCACGGTGATAATCAGCGCGCGCTTCATCTGCGCCTGGGTAATCACCCCTTTTTGCATCCCACGCAGCGGCCCGATACGGTCAGGTTTGTCGCTGCCTTTCACCGCGTCGCCATAGTCGTTGGCGAGGTTGGAGAGAATTTGCAGCAGGCCGGCGGTAATCAATGCCAGCGCGGCAACCAGCGGATCGAAATAACCCTGCCACCAGGCAAGCGCCGTACCGACGATAATCGCGGCAAAGGCCAGAGGGAGTGTTTTAGGGCGCAGACTTTCGAGCCACGCCTGAGTACGGCTGATGTCAGTCATAAGTATTTAGCCAATAAAAATGGGGGCATTAGCCCCCATTAAACGTGATGAGAATCCAGTAACCGCGATTATAGGATAAAACGGCTCAGATCTTCATCTGCCACTAACGCATCCAGATGTTTACTCACATATTCTGCGTCAATGGTAACGGTTTGACCGTTCAGATCGCTCGCGTCGTAAGAGATATCTTCCACCAGGCGTTCCAGCACGGTATGCAGACGACGCGCACCGATGTTTTCGGTGGTTTCGTTCACCTGCCATGCAGCCTGGGCAATACGTTTGATACCGTCTTCAGTGAACTCAAGGTTCACGCCTTCGGTTGCCATCAGCGCTTTGTACTGAACGGTTGCAGAGGCGTTTGGCTCGGTCAGGATACGTTCGAAGTCTTCGGTCGTCAGCGCCTGCAGCTCAACGCGGATAGGCAGACGGCCCTGCAGTTCCGGGATCAGATCCGACGGGCTGGCAACCTGGAAGGCACCTGATGCGATAAACAGGATGTGGTCCGTTTTCACCATGCCGTGCTTGGTGGAGACGGTGCAGCCTTCTACCAGCGGCAGCAGGTCGCGCTGAACGCCTTCGCGGGACACGTCCGGGCCGGAGCTGTTGCCGCCGCGCTTACAAATTTTGTCGATTTCGTCGATAAACACGATACCGTGCTGCTCAACCGCGTCGATAGCGTCCTGCTTCAGCTCTTCCGGATTCACCAGCTTCGCCGCTTCTTCTTCAAGCAGCAGCTTCATCGCGTCTTTGATTTTCAGCTTACGCGTTTTTTGCTTCTGACCGCCCAGGTTCTGGAACATGGACTGCAGCTGGCTGGTCATCTCTTCCATGCCCGGAGGTGCCATGATTTCCACACCCATTGGCGCGGCAGCGAGATCGATCTCAATCTCTTTATCATCCAGCTGGCCTTCACGCAGTTTTTTGCGGAACGCCTGACGCGCAGCAGACGGTTCCGCCTGCTGTTCAGCCTGACCCCAGTTGTTTTTTGCCGGTGGGATCAGCACGTCGAGAATGCGCTCTTCGGCCATCTCTTCCGCGCGATAGCGGTTTTTCTCAATGGCCTGGACGCGCACCATTTTGATCGCCGAGTCGGTCAGATCGCGGATGATGGAGTCCACTTCTTTACCCACATAGCCCACTTCGGTGAACTTGGTGGCTTCAACTTTGATGAACGGTGCGTTAGCCAGCTTCGCCAGACGACGGGCGATTTCGGTTTTACCGACGCCGGTCGGGCCGATCATCAGAATGTTTTTCGGCGTCACTTCGTGGCGCAGCTCTTCGTCAAGCTGCATACGACGCCAGCGGTTACGCAGGGCGATAGCCACGGAACGCTTGGCGTTATCCTGGCCGATAATGTGTTTGTTCAGTTCGCTGACAATTTCGCGTGGGGTCATTTCAGACATGGGAGATCCTTACGCTTTGGAGGTCAATTCTTCGATGGTGTGGTTGTGGTTGGTATAGATGCAGATATCACCTGCAATATCCAACGCCTTCACCGCGATATCACGCGCGTTCATGTCGGTATTTTCCAACAGTGCGCGGGCAGCAGCCTGGGCATAAGGGCCGCCAGAGCCGATAGCAATCAGGTCATTTTCCGGCTGAATCACGTCACCGTTACCGGTGATGATAAGCGATGCGGTCTCATCGGCGACCGCCAGCAGCGCTTCGAGCTTGCGCAGCATGCGGTCGGTACGCCAGTCTTTCGCCAGCTCAACGGCGGCTTTCACCAGATGACCCTGGTGCATTTCCAGTTTACGTTCAAACAGTTCAAACAGCGTGAAGGCATCTGCCGTGCCGCCTGCAAAGCCGGCGATCACTTTGTCGTTGTAGAGACGACGCACTTTCTTCACGTTGCCTTTCATGACGGTATTACCCAGCGTGGCCTGGCCATCACCGGCGATTACCACATGGCCGTTACGGCGTACACTTACTATTGTTGTCACGAGCAGACCCCCTGGTTACAGAATCGGGAAACAGAAGCCCTGAGCCTGTGCCCAGGGCTGAATTAAATGATAGATGGGGGGGATTTTGGGGGTTTCAACCCCCGGAGGCGAGTCGAATGCAGTTTGTGTGACCGGCGATTTTCAAACGAGAAAGGGTGCCATCGGCATTTTCTTTGCCTTTGACCGGACCAATCACCACGCGATTCCAGCCGTTATTGGTGGTAATACGCGAATCAAACCCTTCAAAGGCCAGCTGCGCGCGCACCGTTTCCGCCTGCTCCGCACCTTTAAACGAACCGCACTGTACCATCCAGCGACGTTCGTCTTTTTTCTCCGCCGTCTGCTTCGGCGCTTCGGTCTCTTTCGTGACCGGCGCGGCCTGCTGCGTTTTCGGCTGCTGGGCGGTGGTGTGCGCTGGCGTCTGGAGCAGATCCTGATACGGCTGAGCCGCCTGCTTCTGCGGCTGTGTTTTAGGCTGCTGCTGGACAGGCTGAGACTGCACCGTACGCGTCGGCTGCTGATACGGCTGTTCCGTTACCCGCGGCTGTGCCTTAGGCTGCTGTACCGGCTGGGTTTGCGCCCACTGCTGTTGCTGCTGAATCTGCTGTTGTGCCTGGCGACGCTGCAGCGTTTGCTGACGCTGTTCCGGCGTCTGCTCATTCCACGGCACTTCGTTCAGCTGCGTAGGCTGCTGGCGCATATCGGCCTGCATTTGTGCCAGCAGCTGACGCTGTTCATCCGTCAGCTGATTCGCATTCTGTACTTCACCACCCGCAGAAGGTTCCGTTGGCGCACGTACCCCAGGCTGACGGCTTTCCAGCTCTTTGATATAGCGCCAGCGCTCTTCAGGCTTCGGAGGGAGGCCATTTCCGGCGACTTTACTGGCCTGAAGCGCCTCAGACTCTTCTTTTTTATGGTGCGTGATAAAGTACAGGCCACCAATAAAGGCGACGACTACAGCCGCAGCAATAGCGACCATTGCTGGCGAGACAGCAGGCAGGTTACGTTGCTTTTTTCTTGAGCTACTCTTTTTGCGTCGCGAAGGTGCCGGCTGGCCGCGACGTACATAATCTCGTTGTGCCACTATCGTTTCGCTGTATTTATTCGTTCGTCAGTCCGCCATGTTACTTAAGCGGCGGGGCTTTGACCAGATAAGGGTATCCGAAAGACGTTTACTTTAAGTCAATGCCTGGGTCGTGCCGCGGACGATCAGTTCGCAGTCCAGCAACCGTGAGCCGCTGCTAACTGTTTGACCGTGAAGCTGATCCAGCAGAAGCAGCATCGCTTCGCGGCCGATTTGATAGCGCGGCTGAGCGACCGTTGAGAGCGGTGGATCGCAAAACTCCGAAAGCGAAATATTATCGAAACCGATGATGGATAAATCTTTCGGTATGCGAAGACCGCGGCGTTTGGCATACGATAATGCGCCCAGCGCCATCACGTCGCTGTGGCAAAATACGGCGGTTGGCGGCTCAGGCAGGTCCAGAAGTTTCTCCAGCGCCTGTCCACCGGCTGCGAAGGTAAAATCACCGCGCGCAATGTAGTGCGGATCGACGGTCACGCCGGTACGGCGCAGCGCCTGAACGTAACCCTGTAAACGGTAGTGACACAGCGGCATCTCTTCCGGTCCGGCGATGCAGCCAATACGCTTATGCCCCAGCTCCTGGAGATAGTTTACGGCGTTGAACGCGGCGGTAAGGTTATCAATATGGACCGTCGGCAGCTCCAGCTCTGGCGCAAACTCGTTGGCCATCACCATCGGCGGTAAATTACGCTGCTCTTCGATGCTGGCATCAAACGGCAGGCGAGAGCCAAGCAGCAGCATGCCGTCGATCTGCTTGGTGATAATGAGGTCGATGAAGGTTTTTTCCTGCTGGTTCTGATGGGCGCAGTCGCCAATCAGCACCAGGTACCCCTGCTCCGCCGCAGTGACTTCTATGCCGCGGATAATCTCGCTAAAGAAAGGGTCACAGATGTCCGGCACAATCACCAGGATGGTGCGCGACTCGTTGCGTTTGACGTTACGTCCCATTGCCTGCGGAAAATAGCCCACTTCAAGCGCAGCCTGCTCCACCCGGTTACGGGTCGCCTGGGAGACTTTATCCGGGTTCATTAATGCGCGGGATACTGTTGCCGTAGAGACCTGTGCTTTCTGGGCAACGTCTTTCATGGTCGCAGTCGCAACCTCTTTCCTGGACTTCAACGTCTTCTCCTCGCCTGAACACCGAACTTCTGACATCACCATTTTTACAGATAGTTAATGGAATCGGTTACAGAATTTTCATAAAAAGTGTGAGGAGCGTTAAATTTTTCGATCCAGCTTCAGCCTTCGATAGGGTCGACGTCCAGGACCCACTTCACTTTTCGCGCTTCGGGCAGGGTGTTAATCAGCACCAGCGCGCCGCTAACAATATGCTGAAGACGAATGCGCGAGGGGTGCTGGAGCAAGATCTGCCAGCGGAAACGGCCGCCGCGTTTTGGCGCGAGGGCAGGCACCGGGCCCAAAATCCACAACTGACTATCCACCAGCGGGCTGGCCTGCAGGAGGTTTCTCAGCTGCTGCAGGAAAAGTGGCGCCTGCTGATTGTTATGATCTTCCGCGCGGATGATGACGTGGCTGGTCCACGGCGGTAGCTGCATGGTCTGGCGTTCGGCCAGCGCCTGCTCGGCAAAGGCGTCATAGCCTTTGTGCAGCAGGGTTTGCAGCAGCGGGTGCTCCGGGTGGTGCGTTTGCAGCACCACTTCGCCCTGTTTACCGGCGCGTCCTGCACGCCCTGCAACCTGGGTGTAAAGCTGGGCGAAGCGCTCGGCGGAGCGGAAATCTGCCGAGAACAGCGCGCCGTCCACGTCCAGCAGGGCGACCAGCGTCACGTCCGGGAAGTGGTGGCCTTTGGCCAGCATCTGGGTGCCAATCAGGATGCGCGCGCCACCGAGATGCACTTCCGCCAGCTGCTGTTCGAGTGCGCCTTTGCGGCTGGTGGTGTCCCGGTCGATACGCGAAATCGGCACGTCCGGGAAAAAGGGCCCAAGCGCCTGCTCCAGCTGTTCCGTCCCCAGACCGACCGGCACAATATGCGTTGAGCCACACGACGGGCACTGGCGCGGCACCGGACGCTGGCTGTCGCAGTGGTGGCAGCGCAAATGACGCTGGGCCTGATGGAAGGTGTAGTAGTGATCGCAGCGCGGGCATTCGGCAATCCAGCCGCAGTCGTGGCACAGCAGGGCGGGTGCAAATCCGCGACGGTTGAGGAACAGAATGACCTGATTCCCCGCCTGCAAATGCTGGCGCATGCGGGTAATCAGCGCGGGCGCTAGCCCCGCCTGGACCTGCTGACCTTTCAAATCCAGCACGTGCTGAATGGCCGGACGGGCATTCCCCGCGCGACGCGTCAGGCGCAGCATGTGGTATTTACGCTGGCGCACGTTGTGCAGCGTTTCGAGCGCAGGCGTGGCGGATCCCAGAACAATGGGAATTTGCTCGCTGTGCGCGCGGTAGACGGCCAGATCGCGGGCGTGATAGCGCCAGCCTTCCTGCTGTTTATAGGAGCTGTCGTGCTCTTCGTCGATCACGATAACGCCAAGATTTTTAAACGGCGTGAACAGCGACGAGCGGGTGCCGATCACAATCGCCGCTTCGCCGTTTTTCGCTTTCAGCCAGGCGCTGAGTCGCTCGCTGTCATTCAGGCCTGAGTGCAGCACCTCAACCGGCGCGTTAAAGCGTTCGCGGAATCGGGCGATGGTTTGCGGCGTCAGGCCAATTTCCGGCACCATCACCAGCGCCTGTTTGCCCTGCGCGAGCACGTTTTCCAGCACGCTCAGGTAAACTTCGGTCTTGCCGGAACCGGTGACCCCCGCCAGCAGCCAGGCAGAGAAACGATCGGAGGCGCTATGAATTGCGCCTACCGCGGTGGCCTGCTCGGTATTCAGACGCAGGCGATCCCCTGAAACGGAGAAACTCTCCCGCCAGTCGTTAAGGGCAGGCGCCTCGCTTGCCAGGTCGCTCAGCCCTTTCTTTCTTAATGCCTGTAGCGCCGTTTCGCTGACCTCAAGCTCGTCGACCTGATGCCGCCAGATTTTCCCCTGACGCAGCGCCGCCAGCGCCTGCTGCTGTTTCTGCGAGCGCTTCAGGCTGTTGATGTCGACGGCCTGGCCTTCCTCCGTGGCAAACCAGTACCACATTGGCGCATGGCTGGCGCTCTTGCCCTGACGCAGCATAATTGGCAGGGCGTGGAACAGGACGTCGCCGATGGGGTGATGATAATAATCCGCCGCCCACAGCAGCAGTCGCCAGGTGCTGGTGGAGTAGACGGGCTCGCTGTCCAGCACCTCAACGACCGATTTCAGTTCATTAAGCGGCAGTTCGCTCTTATCGCTGACGGAGACGACGATCCCCACGCGCTGCTGTTTGCCAAACGGCACGGTCACGCGACAGCCCGCTTTGGCGCTCATGCTGTCGGGCAGCAGATAGTCAAAGGTGCGGGGAAGCGGAACGGGCAGGGCAACGTGAGCGACGGGCATCGAATCTTCCTGACTTGAAAAGTGGCGCGTTAGTATACACATTAGTAAAAGCGGCGTGCGGATCAGTTTGCATACGTTGGTCAAATTCTGTATGATTCGCCGCCTTTGGTGTACTTTACGCCAAAGAACTTACAATCAACATCGCGTGGTGTCTGGCGTTAGGGCTGGAAGAGCGACGCGGCCTTAACTGAGGTTCTCCCATGAAAAAAGATATTCACCCGAAATACGAAATGATTACTGCAAACTGTTCTTGCGGTAACTCTATCCAGATCCGCTCTACCGTGGGTCACGATCTGAACCTGGACGTGTGCGGCAAATGCCACCCGTTCTACACTGGTAAGCAGCGTGATGTTGCAACCGGTGGCCGTGTTGACCGCTTCAACAAGCGTTTCAGCATCCCGGGCGCTAAATAAGTTTCCCGAAAAAAAGGCACCGCAAGGTGCCTTTTTTGTATCCGCTTCTCAGTATTCCCACGTCTCCGGGTCAATACCCAGTTCACGCATGATCACCTTCGCCTCTTCCGGGATTTCATCACTACGCTCTTTGCGCAGATCGTCATCGTTCGGCAACGGTTGACCGGTAAACGCATGCAGAAACGCTTCGCACAGCAGTTCGCTGTTGGTTGCGTGGCGCAGGTTGTTCACCTGACGACGCGTACGTTCATCGGTGAGGATCTTCAACACCTTCAGAGGAATGGAAACCGTAATTTTCTTTACTTGCTCACTCTTCTTACCGTGCTCAGCGTATGGGCTGATATATTCGCCGCTCCATTCAGCCATGAGATACCTTTAATCCTCTCAGTCATTTATCTAAAGGTGCAAAACCGGTAACCACCCGTTTTGAACCGCAATCTTGCCTAGTTTACCGTAGAGACGATACCGTGGCACGGATATTGCCGCTGCAGCGTGCACTAAAGCATATAATTTTAACGGCTATTTGCGCATTGCTCAATCTATACGCAAAGAAGTTTAGATGTCCAGATGTATTGACGTCCATACTTTCAATGTTTACTCTGGTGCCTGACTTTTCACCTCATTCGCCAGGAAGCCCTCACCATGACGCGTAAACAGGCCACTATCGCAGTGCGTAGCGGATTAAATGATGACGAGCAGTACGGCTGCGTTGTCCCGCCCATTCATCTTTCCAGTACCTACAACTTCACCGGATTTAATGAACCCCGTGCGCATGATTACTCGCGTCGTGGCAACCCTACGCGTGACGTGACCCAGCGTGCGCTGGCCGAACTGGAAGGTGGCGCAGGGGCAGTATTAACCAATACCGGCATGTCTGCCATTCATCTGGTGACCACGGTGTTCCTGAAGCCTGGCGACCTGCTGGTTGCGCCGCACGACTGTTACGGCGGCAGCTATCGTCTGTTTGACAGCCTGGCAAAGCGCGGCTGCTATCGCGTGCTGTTTGTCGATCAAAACGACGAACAGGCGCTGAAACAGGCGCTGGCAGAGAAACCGAAGCTGGTTCTGGTGGAAAGTCCAAGCAATCCATTGTTGCGCGTTGTCGATATTGCGAAAATTTGTCAGCTCGCAAGGGATGCGGGAGCGATAAGTGTAGTGGATAATACGTTCCTCAGTCCGGCCCTTCAGAACCCACTCGCACTGGGTGCCGATCTGGTGTTGCATTCATGCACTAAATATCTGAACGGCCATTCTGACGTGGTGGCAGGTGTGGTGATTGCCAAAGATCCTGACGTTGTCACCGAACTGGCATGGTGGGCCAATAATATTGGCGTCACCGCAGGCGCCTTCGACAGCTACCTGCTGTTGCGCGGCATCCGTACGCTGTCGCCGCGCATGGACGTGGCGCAGCGCAATGCTCAGGCGATTGTCGACTTCCTGAAAACCCAGCCGCTGGTGAAGAAGCTGTACCACCCGTCGCTGCCGGAAAACCAGGGGCACGAGATTGCCGCGCGCCAGCAGAAAGGGTTTGGCGCGATGTTAAGTTTTGAACTGGACGGTGACGAGCAAACGCTGCGTCGCTTCCTGAGCGGGCTGTCATTGTTTACGCTGGCGGAATCCTTAGGTGGGGTTGAAAGCTTGATCTCCCACGCCGCGACCATGACGCACGCAGGAATGGCACCCGAAGCACGTGCCGCCGCCGGAATTTCTGAGACGCTGCTGCGGATCTCAACCGGTATCGAAGATTCTGAAGATTTAATTGCCGATCTGGAAAATGGCTTCCGGGTCGCAGCCAAGGGGTAATCATGAGTGTGATAGCGCAGGCAGGGGCGAAGGGTCGTCAGCTGCACAAGTTTGGTGGTAGTAGTCTTGCTGATGTGAAATGTTACCTGCGCGTCGCAGGGATCATGACGGAATATTCACAGCCGGGTGACATGATGGTTGTCTCGGCGGCGGGCAGCACCACCAACCAGTTGATTAGCTGGCTGAAACTGAGCCAGACCGATCGCCTTTCTGCGCATCAGGTGCAACAGTCATTACGTCGCTATCAGAGCGAATTGATTGCCGGCCTGCTGCCTGCGGACGTGGCGGACGGGCTGATCAGCGCCTTCACGCACGATCTTGAGCGTCTGGCCGCCCTGCTGGACAGCGGCATTACCGATGCGGTGTATGCCGAAGTGGTGGGCCACGGTGAAGTATGGTCCGCGCGCCTGATGGCTGCGGTTCTGCAACACCTGGGCGTGGACGCCGCCTGGCTCGACGCGCGTGATTTCCTGCGTGCCGAACGCGCCGCGCAGCCGCAGGTGGATGAAGGGTTATCCTACCCGCTGCTGCAGCAGCTGCTGGTGCAGCACCCGGGCAAACGCATTGTGGTTACCGGCTTTATCAGCCGCAGCAACGCGGGTGAAACCGTGCTGCTGGGCCGTAACGGCTCCGACTACTCGGCGACGCAAATCGGTGCTCTGGCGGGCGTGTCCCGCGTCACCATCTGGAGCGACGTGGCCGGTGTTTATAGCGCGGACCCGCGCAAAGTAAAAGATGCCTGCCTGCTGCCGCTGCTGCGCCTGGATGAAGCCAGCGAGCTGGCGCGTCTGGCGGCACCGGTGCTGCACGCCCGTACGCTGCAGCCGGTTTCCGGTAGCGATATTGACCTGCAGCTGCGCTGCAGCTATACCCCCGATCAAGGCTCCACGCGCATTGAGCGCGTGCTGGCCTCCGGTACCGGGGCGCGTATTGTTACCAGCCACGACGACATCTGCCTGATTGAGTTCCAGGTTCCTGCGGGCCAGGACTTCAGGCTGGCATATAAAGAGATCGACACGATCCTGAAACGCGCCCAGGTGCGTCCGCTGGCCGTGGGTGTGCATAATGACCGCCAGCTGCTGCAGTTCTGCTATACCGCAGAAGTGGCGGACAGCGCGCTGAAAATTCTGGATGAAGCGGGCCTGCCGGGCGAGCTTCGCCTGCGTCAGGGGCTGGCTCTGGTGGCGATGGTGGGCGCGGGCGTCACCCGTAACCCGCTGCACTGCCACCGCTTCTGGCAGCAGCTGAAAGGCCAGCCGGTGGAGTTCACCTGGCAGTCGGAAGAGGGCATCAGCCTGGTTGCCGTTCTGCGCAAAGGGCCAACCGAAAGCCTGATTCAGGGTCTGCATACCTCTCTGTTCCGCGCGGAAAAACGCATCGGCCTGGTGCTGTTTGGTAAAGGCAACATCGGTTCCCGCTGGCTGGAGCTGTTCGCCCGCGAGCAGGTCACGCTCTCGGCGCGTACGGGGTTCGAATTCATTCTCGCAGGCGTGGTGGACAGCCGCCGCAGCCTGCTGAACTACGAAGGGCTGGATGCCAGCCGCGCGCTTGCCTTCTTTAATGATGAAGCCGTCGAGCAGGATGAAGAGTCGCTGTTCCTGTGGATGCGCGCTCACCCGTACGACGATCTGGTAGTGCTGGACGTGACCGCCAGCGAACAGCTTGCCGATCAGTATCTTGATTTCGCCAGCCACGGTTTCCACGTCATCAGTGCGAACAAACTGGCGGGGGCAAGCAGCACCGATAAATACCGCCAGATCCACGACGCGTTTGAAAAAACCGGCCGTCACTGGCTGTATAACGCCACCGTGGGCGCGGGCCTGCCGGTAAACCACACCGTGCGCGACCTGATTGAAAGCGGTGACAGCATTCTGGCGCTGAGCGGTATCTTCTCCGGTACGCTCTCCTGGCTGTTCCTGCAGTTTGACGGCACCGTGCCGTTCACTGACCTGGTGGATCAGGCGTGGCAGCAGGGCTTAACGGAACCCGATCCGCGCGTTGACCTCTCCGGTAAAGACGTGATGCGTAAGCTGGTGATCCTGGCGCGCGAAGCCGGTTATGACATCGAGCCGGATTCCGTCCGCGTCGAGTCGCTGGTGCCTGCCGGCTGTGAAGAGGGTTCTGTGGATCATTTCTTTGAAAATGGTGAAGAGCTTAACGAGCAGATGGTGCAGCGTCTGGAAGCGGCGAACGAGATGGGGCTGGTGCTGCGCTACGTGGCACGTTTTGAGGCCAACGGAAAAGCGCGCGTCGGTGTCGAGGCGGTGCGTCCTGAACATCCGCTGGCGGCGCTGTTGCCGTGCGATAACGTCTTCGCCATCGAAAGCCGCTGGTACCGCGATAACCCGCTGGTGATCCGCGGCCCGGGCGCCGGGCGCGACGTCACCGCCGGGGCGATCCAGTCCGACATTAACCGTCTGGCTAAGCTGCTGTAAAAACTCAATTTCCCTCTCCCTGTGGGAGAGGGTTAGGGTGAGGGCATCGGACCGCGCTCACCCCCATCATGAATTTCCCTCATCTTCCCTGAGCAAACCTCACCGTTATTGTTGATTATTTCTATTGACGTCCCTCCGCTTTTCCGTCATTTTTACATCTGGACGTCTAAACGTATAGAAGTTCACAACACAACAGACAATGACACGCGATTGATAGGGGTAGGGTATGAGCTTTTTTCACGCCAACCAGCGGGAAGCACTGAACCAGAGCCTGGCCGAAGTAAACGGTCAGATTAACGTCTCTTTTGAATTTTTCCCGCCGCGCACCAGTGAAATGGAGCAAACCCTGTGGAGCTCTATCGATCGTCTCAGCAGCCTGAAACCAAAGTTTGTCTCCGTGACCTACGGTGCGAACTCTGGCGAGCGTGACCGTACACACAGCATCATTAAAGGCATCAAAGATCGTACCGGTCTGGAAGCGGCGCCGCACCTCACCTGTATCGACGCTACCCGCGACGAGCTGCGTGCCATCGCCCAGGACTACTGGAATAACGGCATCCGTCATATTGTCGCACTGCGCGGCGACCTCCCGCCCGGCAGCGGTAAGCCAGAGATGTATGCGGCCGACCTGGTCGGGCTGCTGAAAGAGGTGGCAGATTTCGATATCTCCGTGGCTGCTTACCCTGAGGTTCACCCGGAAGCGAAAAGCGCCCAGGCGGATCTGCTTAACCTCAAGCGTAAAGTGGAGGCCGGTGCCAACCGCGCCATTACCCAGTTCTTCTTTGATGTCGAAAGCTACCTGCGCTTCCGTGACCGCTGCGTCTCCGCGGGCATCGACGTTGAAATTATCCCGGGCATTCTGCCGGTCTCTAACTTCAAACAGGCGAAGAAATTCGCCGATATGACCAACGTGCGCATTCCGCTGTGGATGTCCAAAATGTACGAAGGTCTGGATGATGACCCGGAAACCCGCAAGCTGGTGGGGGCCAATATCGCCATGGACATGGTGAAAATCTTAAGCCGTGAAGGGGTGAAAGACTTCCACTTCTATACGCTAAACCGCGCGGAGATGAGCTATGCCATCTGCCATACTCTGGGCGTCCGCCCCGCGTAAAACACCAAAAGCCCTCTTAAATAGAGGGCTTTTTAACAGGGTAAAAAGTTAAAAGGTATCAGCTATCGAATCTGTGGATTAATTCAACTATAACTTATTGCTAGTGGTGTATATCGTAACGGTAACAACGTAAAAGGGAGCATAGCGATGAGCACGTCAGACGAGACCAATAAAGCGGCATCAGTCGGCAAATGCCCGTTCCATCAGGGCGGCGTCGATCACAGCGCGGGCGCAGGTACAGGCAGCCGCGACTGGTGGCCAAAACAACTCCGCATCGATCTTCTTAACCAACATTCCAATCGTTCGAACCCGCTGGGTGAAGACTTCGACTACCGCAAAGAATTCAGCAAGCTTGATTACTCTGCCCTTAAAGGCGACCTCAAAGCACTTTTAACCGACTCTCAACCGTGGTGGCCTGCCGACTGGGGCAGCTATGCGGGCCTGTTTATCCGTATGGCGTGGCACGGTGCGGGTACCTATCGCTCCGTGGACGGGCGCGGTGGGGCAGGACGCGGTCAACAGCGCTTTGCGCCACTGAACTCCTGGCCGGATAACGTAAGCCTGGATAAAGCGCGCCGTCTGCTGTGGCCTATCAAGAAAAAATACGGACAAAAAATCTCCTGGGCCGACCTGTTTATCCTCGCGGGTAACGTGGCGCTGGAGAACTCCGGCTTCCGTACCTTTGGTTTTGGTGCCGGGCGTGAAGACGTCTGGGAACCGGATCTGGACGTGAACTGGGGTGATGAAAAAGCCTGGCTGACCCACCGTGACCCGGAAGCGCTGGCTAAGCGTCCTCTGGCAGCCACCGAAATGGGCCTGATCTACGTGAACCCGGAAGGGCCGAACGCCAGCGGTGAACCGCTGTCAGCGGCGGCAGCGATTCGCGCAACCTTCGGCAACATGGGCATGAACGACGAAGAGACCGTCGCGCTGATTGCAGGCGGCCACACCCTCGGGAAGACTCACGGCGCGGGTGAAGCCACCCACGTGGGTACCGACCCCGAAGCCTCACCGATTGAAGCACAGGGCCTGGGCTGGGCCAGCACGCACGGCACGGGGGTTGGCGCTGATGCCATTACCTCCGGTCTGGAAGTCATCTGGTCACAAACCCCGACCCAGTGGAGCAACTACTTCTTCGAGAACCTGTTCAAATACGAATGGGTACAGACCCGCAGCCCGGCAGGGGCGATTCAGTTTGAAGCCGTGGATGCGCCGGAAATCATGCCCGATCCGTTCGACCCGTCGAAAAAACGCAAGCCTACCATGCTGGTCACCGACCTGACGCTGCGCTTCGACCCGGAATTCGAAAAGATTTCCCGCCGCTTCCTGAACGATCCGCAGGCCTTCAACGAAGCCTTCGCGCGTGCCTGGTTCAAGCTGACCCACCGTGATATGGGGCCAAAATCGCGTTACCTTGGCCCGGAAGTGCCGAAAGAAGATCTGATTTGGCAGGACCCGCTGCCGCAGGCGGTGTTCAATCCGACGAAAGAAGACATTGAAAGCCTGAAGGCGGAAATTGCTGCCTCTGGTCTCTCCGTGAGCGAACTGGTTTCCGTTGCCTGGGCGTCAGCCTCGACCTTCCGCGGTGGCGATAAGCGTGGCGGTGCCAACGGCGCGCGTCTGGCGCTGGCGCCTCAGCGTGACTGGGACGTGAACGCTGCGGCGGTTCGCGCGCTGCCAGCCCTGGAAGCTATCCAGCGCACCACCAACAAAGCCTCCCTGGCCGATATCATCGTGCTGGCGGGCGTGGTAGGCGTTGAGCAGGCCGCAAAAGCGGCGGGTGTGTATGTCACCGTTCCGTTCACCCCGGGCCGCGTAGATGCGCGTCAGGATCAGACGGATATTGAGATGTTTAACCTGCTCGAACCGATTGCCGATGGTTTCCGCAACTACCGTGCGCAGGTGGATGTGTCCACAACGGAGTCTCTGCTGATTGATAAAGCCCAACAGCTGACGCTGACTGCGCCAGAACTGACGGTGCTGATCGGCGGCCTGCGCGTACTGGGTGCCAACTTTGATGGCAGCAAGAACGGCGTGTTCACCAACCGTGAGGGCGTGCTGAGCACTGATTTCTTCGTGAACCTGCTGGATATGAACACGCAGTGGAAGGCGACCGATGAGTCCAATGAGCTGTTTGCCGGGAGCGATCGCACCAGCGGTGAAGTGAAATATACCGCCACACGCGCCGATCTGGTCTTCGGCTCTAACGCCGTCCTGCGCGCGCTGGCCGAGGTTTACGCCAGCGATGATGCGCATGAGAAGTTTGTCCGCGACTTCGTTGCCGCCTGGGCGAAGGTCATGGATCTGGATCGGTTTGACGTGAAGTAGCCAGTGTGCCGGGTGGCGGCTACGCCTTACCCGGCCTACAAATTAAAGTGCCATGTAGGCCGGGTAAGCGCAGCGCCACCCGGCTTTTTTATTATTCCCACTCCTGCAGGAATCGCTGTCCATACTGGTCTGCCACCAGCAGCGCCGCATACACCTGATCCGGCGTGACGCCCCCCGGCATGTTGTGGATCGTTTCTCCTTCCGCACATGAGGCTTCGGCGATCAGACGCATTTTGGCCGGAATATCCTCTTTGATGTTCAGCTGTGCCAGGGTGATCGGCAGCCCTACGCCGTGGCAAAGCGCCGCGACGGTCTCAATTTCTTCTACCGGCGCGTTTTCCAGCACCAGCTGCGTCAGCGTACCAAACGCCACTTTCTCCCCATGATAGAAGTGATGCGCGTCCGGCACCGCCGTCATGCCGTTATGAATAGCGTGTGCCGCCGCCAGCCCGCCACTTTCAAAGCCGACGCCGCTGAGATAGGTGTTGGCTTCGATAATGCGTTCCAGCGCAGGCGTCACCACATGCTGTTCCGCCGCCAGCATCGCTTTTTCACCCTCTTCAACCAGCGTGTTGTAGCACAGCTCGGCGAGCGCTAATGCCGCCTGTGTGCATTTACCCCCGGCCATAGTGGTCGCGCCGCTGCGCGAGCAGGCGCGTGCTTCAAACCAGGTCGCCAGCGCGTCGCCAATCCCGGCGGCCAGCAGACGTGCAGGCGCACCTGCTACCACTTTCGTATCCACAATGACCATGTTCGGGTTGTGCGGCAGCATCAGGTAGCGATCGAACTCGCCGCTGTCGGTGTAAATAACGGAAAGGGCGCTGCACGGCGCGTCGGTGGACGCGATAGTCGGCGCAATGGCGACCGGCACGTCCATAAAGTGAGCCAGCGCTTTCGCGGTATCCAGCGTTTTACCGCCACCAATACCCAGCACCGCCAGGCAGTCGGCGCTGTCGGCCAGCTTTTTCAGGCGATCGATTTCATTTTGCGAACATTCGCCGCCAAACGGCGCGATTTCGGCATGCAGTTCGGCTTTTTTAAAACTCTGACGCAGGGTCTCTTCGGCAAAACCCAGCACAAACTTATCGCCGACGACCAGCCAGCGGTTTGCCAGGGGTTTCAGATAGTCGCCGAGACGGGTCAGCACATCCGCGCCCTGGATATATTTCCCCGGCGATTGAATGATACGGTCCATAACAGTTCTCCCTTAGAGGTTGAGGTTACCAAACGCGTTTTTCCAGTCCTGCTCGAACTTCTCTATGGCTGACTCTACCGCCGGCGTACCGAGCATGTGTTGCGCTACGTCTAAGGGAAGCGTGATTGCTTCACATCCTGCCAACAGGCAGTCGAGCGCCTGACGCGGCGTTTTGAAGCTGGCGGCCAGCACTTTACTGTCCGGCGCGTGCAGCTCCAGCAGGGACTGCAGTTCCTGAACCATGCGAATGCCGTCACCGCCCTGCGCGTCGACGCGGTTGACGTACGGCGCGACATATTTCGCCCCTGCGAGTGCGGCGAGCAAGCCCTGCGCCGCGCTGTAAACGGCGGTGCCCAGCGTGGTTATCCCCTCTTTTTTCAAGGTCTTAATTGCGATAAGTCCCTGAGCCGTCACCGGGATTTTCACAACAATGCCCGGAATGGCGTTACTCAGACGTTTGGCTTCTGCCACCATGCCTTCGGCATCGCGGCTCATGGTTTGAGCAAACAGCGTGCCTTCCGGCCCGATGGCTTGTTGCAGGCGCGGCAGCACGTCCCAGATGGATTCACGGCTGGCGGCAATGATGCTCGGGTTGGTGGTGACGCCCGCAATGGGAAAAATGCGCGCCAGGCGTTCAACTTCCGCCACGTTGGCGGTATCCAGGTACAGTTCCATCACTCTTCCTCGTTTTACAGTTCTAATTCGTGTTGTAGCAGGGAAGCAATCGCCTCCCCTGAGCTGGCGTTAACCAGCGCATTGCGGAAATCCTCATGCATGATGCGGCGTGCCAGGCGGGAGAAAATACGCATATGCTGATCGCCCGCGGCGTGTTTGTTCAGCGTTAGCATGATGATGAATTGTGCTTCTTCATCTCCCCACATGATGGGGGCTTTCAGGCGTGCAACGCTGATGGTGGATTGCTCAATGTGCTCTGATTTGCTGTGCGGAATAGCAAAGCTAAAGCCGAGCCCGGTGGAGAAGACCGCTTCGCGCGCCCACAGATCGGACTCCAGTTTACGGGGGTATCGGCAACGTCCTGCGAGCAGCAGGTTATCGGTCATTCCTTTCATGACCTCTTCTTTGCTGTTCCAGTCATTGTCCAGTGAAATGCAGCGAGGTGTAACCAGAGGTGTGTCCTGCTGATTCATGCGGAACTGCGCCAGCAGGTGCTCAACTTCAAGTGAGGTGCGACACGCCATGGCCTGATTCAGCAACTGGCGGCAGGCGCGGCTATCAAGCTGAGCCAGACGCGCTTTGGTTGCCGGAATAGCGGGCGACCCCATGCTCAGCTCGTCCAAACCCAGACCCACCAGCAATGGCAACACCGAGCCTTTTGCACCCAGTTCGCCGCACAGGCCAATCCATTTCCCCTGGCGATGGACGGCTTGTACCGCGTAATCCAGCGCCCGCAGGAAGGCCGGGTTCAGGCTGTTGTAATGGCGTGTGACTTTGGCGTTATCGCGATCAACAGCCAGCAGATACTGCGTCAGGTCATTGCTACCGATGCTAAAGAAATCAATCTCTTCGCAACACTGGTCGATGATAAACATCACCGAAGGGACTTCCAGCATGATGCCAAGCGGGATTTTCTCATCAAACGGAATATGCTCAGCGCGGAGCTGTTGTTTCGCTTCGGCAAGTTTCTCTTTCACCCACAGGATCTCTTCCATGGAAGAGATCATTGGGATCATGATCTTCAGACTACCGTGAGCAGAGGCGCGCAGGATCGCCCGAAGCTGGGTGGTGAAAAGCACTGCATACTCTTCGTAAATACGTACGGCGCGGTAGCCGAGGAACGGGTTATTTTCGGCCGGGATCTTAAGGTACTCCACCGGCTTATCGCCGCCGATATCCATGGTCCGCACGATGATGCTGCGCCCGTTTGCACTTTCCAGTGCCTGACAGAAAATGTTGTAGAGCTCGTTTTCACCGGGCGCGCTGCTGCGGTCCATATAAAGCATTTCGGTGCGAAACAGGCCAACGCCTTCGGCGCCGTTCCCAAAGGCTGCCTGCGCTTCCACCGCATGGGCAATGTTCGCGGCAATCTCAACCCGCAGGCCGTCGGCGGTTCTGGCTTCCCGGTCCAGCCAGATGCCCTGCTGCTCGCGTAGTGCCTGTTGTACCCGTGCTTCCTGTCGGTAGTAGCGCGCCACCGCATCGCTGGCATCGACCACGACGGCACCAGCATTGCCATCGATAAATACGGATTGATTGCGCCACTGCAGCAGGCTTTCACTGTCGACGCCCACCAGCGTCGGAATATTAAAGGAACGTGCAAGGATAACGGTATGCGAGGTTGTTCCACCGCTTTTTAACAGCAGCCCTTTTAGCAAGGTTTTATCCAGTTCCAGGAACTGGCCGGGCGTGAGGTCGTCAGCAAGGCAGACGCTCGGCTGCATCAGCTGCCCCGGAGACGGGAAACGCGCTTCACCGTAGATATGCTGTAAAAGCTGATAGCAGACGTCGCGCACGTCCAGCACACGCTCCTGCAAATACGTGCTGCTGGAACGAGAGAACGTATCGCAGAAATGATTCGCCGTGGCGATGATGGCCTGTGCGCAGCTTAAGCCCCGGTTGATCCCTGACAGGAGGTGCTGGCGCAGCGAGGTATCCGTAGCCAGCGAACGATGGGCTTCAAGAATGGCGCCGGCGGTGCTGTCGTTGTCCAGCGCGCGCAGCTCAATGTTTTTCACCAGCAGGGTGAGACCATTATCCAGTGCTAACTGCTCATCTTCTTCGTCTTTCGCTTCGGGTAAATCTGTCAGTGCGTTGAGATCCAGCGAGGTCAGCAAGGTCAACACGCCCTGGGCGCTACCGCTGCAGACGGGCAGGGCGCGGAAAAGCGTTGGATTAAGGCGCGCGAGAGATTCTGGCAGCGGATCGCGCTCAATATTGATGGCTTCTGCGAGAGGCGCATCACAGTGTGGAAACGCTTCCCGGAGCCATTGTTCCAGTTGCTGATGGGCGTTCTGCTCATCTTCACCTTGGATCACCAGACGACAGGCGTCGCCTGCCAGCGTATCGGTGCCAATGACTGCCAGTGCGCTCTTGGCATTCCCTTTACGGTCTGTGCGCAGGTTGTGCCATTCGATTTGCGAGATAAACGTATTGCACAGCGTTTCCACATGACTTGCCGGACGCGCGTGAACACCGTTGGGTAATTCACAGGTAAATTCCACTACGAGAGCCATACACACTCCTGAAATCAATCCTCATTCATTGGGCAACAGCATACGAGTGTGTTGATGACGCGCGCCATGTGACAAATCTGCCAAAAGCTGGATAAATGTAATATCACGTAAAAAGTGAGATTTGACTCACAGGTTGTGGTTCTTTGTCTAATGCGTAACGTCTATCAGAAATGTCGAGGCGGATCGCATTTTTATTTCGACATTACAAAAATCCAGTAAATGGCCTTTTTGTCTCCTGTCCGCCGTCTTCCTGATTGCCTATTGTTTGCCACAACATCTTTATGGTTTTAGGCCAGGAGCGACATATGAAAGAGTTGGTGCATATTCTCAAGAACACGCGGCAGCATCTGATGACCGGGGTGTCGCACATGATCCCGTTTGTGGTCTCGGGCGGCATTCTGCTGGCGGTTTCGGTCATGTTGTATGGCAAAGGCGCGGTGCCCGATGCCGCAACCGATCCCAACCTGAAAAAGCTCTTTGATATCGGCGTGGCGGGGTTAACGCTGATGGTGCCATTCCTCGCCGCCTATATCGGCTACTCCATTGCAGAACGTGCCGCGCTGGCTCCCTGTGCAATTGCCGCCTGGGTGGGCAACAGCTTCGGTGCCGGGTTCTTTGGCGCGATTATCGCCGGGATTTTCGGTGGGATTGTCGTTTGGTACCTGAAAAAACTGCCGGTCCCGAAAGTGCTGCGTTCCGTTATGCCAATTTTCATCATCCCGATTATCGGCACGTTTATCACAGCAGGCATCATGATGTGGGGGCTGGGCGAGCCTGTAGGCGCGCTGACCACCGGCCTCACCCAATGGCTGCAAGGTATGCAGCAGGGCAGCATCGTGGTACTCGCCATCATTCTCGGTCTCATGCTGGCGTTCGATATGGGCGGCCCGGTTAACAAAGTGGCGTATGCCTTCATGCTGATTTGCGTTGCGCAGGGTGTCTATACCGTCGTTGCGATTGCCGCCGTGGCTATTTGCATTCCACCGCTGGGATTAGGGCTGGCAACGCTGATTAATCGCAAGAATTTTACCGGTGAAGAGCGTGAAGCGGGTAAGGCTGCATTAGTGATGGGCTGCGTGGGGGTCACCGAAGGGGCTATTCCGTTCGCCGCTGCCGATCCTCTGCGTGTCATTCCCTCCATCATGCTGGGATCCGCATGTGGCGCAGTGACGGCCGCCGTGATGGGCGCACAATGTTATGCCGGTTGGGGCGGGCTCATCGTTCTCCCTGTGGTGGAGGGCAAGCTGGGCTACATCGTGGCGGTTGCCGTGGGGGCTGTGGTGACGGCCATTAGCGTTAACGTGCTCAAGAGTTTTGCCCGCAAGAATGCAAAACAGGTCGAGGAAAAAGAGGACGACCTGGATCTGGATTTCGAAATTAACTGAGTGAGGAAAAGAACATGGCCCGAATTATCGCAGTAACAGCATGTCCGTCAGGCGTTGCCCATACCTACATGGCGGCCGAAGCGCTGGAAAGTGCCGCCAAAGCTAAAGGTTGGGAAGTGAAGGTTGAAACGCAAGGGTCGATTGGCCTCGAGAACGAACTGACGGCAGAAGACGTTGCCGCCGCAGATATGGTGATCCTGACCAAAGATATCGGCATTAAATTCGAAGAGCGCTTTGCCGGGAAAACCATTGTACGCGTCAATATCAGCGACGCGGTAAAACGCGCCGACGCCATCATGAACAAAATTGATGCCCACCTGGCGCAAACCGCCTGACGCTCTCCCGCCCTTCGGGGCGGGCTCGTTTTCCTTTACAGGAGTTCCCTCATGACGAATCGTACCCAGAGTTTGAAAGACGCACTTTTTGCCAGCCCACGTGAAATCTCGCTTGAGCGTGCTTTGCTCTATACCGCCAGCCATCAGCAGACGGAAGGTGAGCCGGTTATCCTCAGGCGTGCAAAAGCCACGGCGTACATTCTTGACCATGTGAACATCGCGATTCGTGATGAGGAACTGATTGCCGGAAACCGGACCGTTAAACCGCGCGCGGGCATTATGTCCCCTGAGATGGATCCGTACTGGCTGCTTAAGGAGCTGGACCAGTTTTCCACACGTCCGCAGGACCGCTTTGACATCAGCGATGAGGACAAGCAGACCTACCGCGACGTGCTGTACCCCTACTGGGAAAAACGGTCCATGAAGGATTTCATCAACAGCCAGATGACGGATGAGGTGAAAGCCGCTGTAGGGACGCAAATTTTCAGCGTCAACCAGACGGACAAAGGGCAGGGGCATATCATTATTGATTATCCGCGCCTGCTGAATAACGGGCTGGGTGCGCTGGTGGAGCAAATGCGAGAATATTGTGCCCGCGATGCGCAGAACACGTTCTATGCCGCCGCGCTGATTCTGCTTGAAGCCTCCCAGCGTCATATTCTGCGCTATGCTGCGCTGGCTGAAACGCTTGCGATCGGCTGTGATGACGCTTCACGGCGTGAAGAGCTACGAAAGATTGCCGAAATCTCGCGTCACAACGCGCAGCATAAGCCGCAAACGTTCTGGCAGGCGTGTCAGCTGTTCTGGTATATGAACGTCATTTTGCAATACGAATCTAACGCCAGCTCGCTTTCTATCGGGCGCTTCGACCAGTATATGCTGCCCTTTTATCAGGCTTCGCTTTCGCAGGGGGACGATCCCGCATTTCTGAAAGAGCTACTGGAATCGCTGTGGGTGAAATGCAATGACGTGGTGCTTTTACGTTCGACGAGTAGCGCACGTTATTTTGCTGGTTTCCCGACGGGTTATACCGCGTTGTTGGGTGGTTTAACGGAGAGCGGTCGTAGCGCAGTGAATGTGCTTTCCTTCCTGTGCCTGGATGCTTACCAGAGCGTTCAGCTTCCTCAACCGAACCTTGGCGTGCGGGTTAACGAACTTATCGACCGTCCTTTTCTGCTTAAAACGGCGGAGACGATCCGCCTGGGCACCGGTATCCCGCAGATTTTCAATGACGAAGTGGTGGTGCCCGCTTTCCTGAATCGGGGGGTGTCGCTGGAAGATGCGCGCGACTACGCGGTGGTTGGCTGTGTAGAACTGTCTATTCCGGGTAAAACCTACGGTCTGCATGATATCGCGATGTTTAACCTGCTGAAAGTAATGGAAATCGCGATGCAGGAGAACGAAGGTAATGCTGCGCTGAGTTATGAAGGCTTGCTGGACCATATTCGCGCCAAAATTAATCACTACATTGCGCTGATGGTTGAGGGGAGCAACATCTGCGATATCGGCCATCGAGACTGGGCACCGGTACCGTTACTCTCTTCATTTATCAGCGATTGTCTTGAATCAGGGAAAGATATTACCGACGGCGGGGCGCGGTATAACTTTTCTGGCGTTCAGGGGATCGGGATAGCCAACCTGAGTGATTCACTGCACGCCCTGAAAGGGCTGGTCTTTGAACAGCAGCGCTTAAGTTTTGATGAGCTCTTAGCCGTGTTGAAAGCGAACTTTGCTACCCCAGAGGGCGAAAAGGTGCGTGCAAGGTTGATCAACCGCTTCGAAAAATACGGCAATGATATCGATGATGTCGACAATATCAGCGCTGAACTGCTGCGCCATTACTGTAAAGAGGTCGAAAAATACCGGAACCCACGCGGCGGACAGTTCACGCCAGGCTCTTATACCGTATCGGCACACGTGCCGCTGGGGGCGGTGGTGGGAGCGACACCGGATGGCCGCTTTGCCGGAGAGCAACTGGCTGACGGTGGGCTCTCGCCGATGCTTGGGCAAGATATGCAGGGCCCAACGGCGGTACTTAAATCGGTAAGCAAGCTGGATAACTATCTGTTATCTAACGGTACGCTGTTAAACGTTAAATTCACCCCTGCGACGCTGGAAGGCGATGCCGGGCTGCAAAAGCTGGCGGATTTCCTTCGCGCTTTCACCCAGCTTAAGTTGCAGCATATCCAGTTCAACGTGGTGAACGCGGAAACATTGCGTGAAGCGCAACAGCGTCCGCAGGATTTTGCCGGACTGGTGGTGCGCGTTGCCGGCTACAGCGCCTTCTTTGTTGAGTTATCGAAGGAGATCCAGGATGACATTATCCGCCGCACAGCGCATCAGCTGTGACGTGGTTGAAACGCGCGCCGAGGTGGCGCGTATTTTCAATATCCAGCGCTACTCATTGAATGACGGTCGCGGCATCCGTACGGTGGTCTTTTTTAAAGGTTGTCCTCACCGTTGTCCGTGGTGTGCGAATCCGGAGTCGATTTCACCGAAAATCGAGACGGTGCGCAGAGAAAGTAAATGTCTTCACTGCACCCCCTGTTTATGGGACGTCGATGAGTGCCCCTCCGGCGCATTTGAGCCTATCGGGCGGGATGTTACGCTGGAGGAGCTGGTAAACGAGGTCATGAAAGACGATGTCTTCTTTCGTTCCTCGGGAGGCGGGGTGACGCTCTCGGGTGGCGAAGTGTTGCTGCAGGCGCCTTTCGCGACACAATTTCTACAGCGATTACGCCGTTTCGGCGTGCATACGGCCATTGAAACGGCAGGCGATGCCCCTTTGTCCCGACTCATGCCGCTGGCTCGCCAGTGTGATGAAGTGTTGTTTGATTTGAAGATCATGGACGCGGATCTGGCCCAATCGATTGTGGCAATGAATCTTCCCAGAGTGCTGGATAATTTCCGCCAGCTGGTGGCTGACGGGATAAACGTGATTCCTCGTGTGCCGCTTATTCCTGGCTATACGCTTAACGAAACGAACATGGCGCGCGTGCTGGCTTTCCTGCTACCTTCAGGAATACGGCAACTGCATTTATTGCCCTTCCATCAGTATGGAGAGCCAAAATACCGTCTGCTGGGACAGGAGTGGGGAATGCGGCAAGCGATCCCTCCGACAGAAGATGAGGTGTCAGCGATGCGTCAACTGGCAGAGCGCGAAGGTTTCAATGTTACCGTGGGAGGCTGAACATGACAGTGATAACGGGACGTCATCTGGTGGCGGTGACCGCGTGCGTCAGTGGCGTTGCACATACCTATATGGCTGCCGAACGGCTGGAAAAGCTCTGCCAGCAGGAGAAGTGGAGCGTTAACATTGAGACGCAGGGAGCGCTGGGCGTTGAGAGCGAGCTTACGGAAGACGACATCCGGCGTGCCGATGTCGTATTGCTCATTACCGATATCGAACTGGCGGGCAGTGAACGTTTCGAGCATGCGCGCTACGTGAAGTGCGGTATTAGCGCCTTTTTACGCGACCCACAAAAGGTGATGGGGGCGGTGCGTAAAATGTTAGCCGCTCCGCAGCATACTCAGGTCATTCTGGACTAATCGCCTTCCCGGTGAGCTGGCTGTGATACTGGCGACGGTATTCTGACGGCGAACGTTCGGTGTTCTTACGAAACAACCGGCAGAAATAGTTGCTGTCAACAAATCCGCAGGCATGCGCCACCTCTTTCACTTTCAAATCATATCCTTTCAGCAACTGGCGCGCGTGTTCCAGTCGGGTGTGCGTCAGGTACTCATTGAAACCCACTGCGCCCGTTTTCTGGAACAGATGCGACAGGTAGTTTGGGGAGATATAAAACGCCTGCGCGACGGATTCCCGGGTAAGGGGAGTGGCGTAGTGTTCGTCAATATAGACCCGAATCGCTTCAAACAAAGCCTGGCTGCGGGAGGCGGTTTGGATCTGACTACCCAGCAGGTCGACGCAGTGGCTAAGCAGGCTGGCAATAATCAGCCGCGCGGTTTGTTGCTCATGCGGTTGCATCTGCATTTCATGAAGCGTCTGTAAGAGTAGCGATCCAATACGGGGACCGCGGCGGGCAACGTGCTGCTTTGTCAGGTTTCGAACGTCTATACCATTCCAGTGCAAAAGGCTAAACCCAAGCTGCTGTTTGCCAAACAGGATGCTCAGCGTTGTTGCAGGTGCTTGCCATTGTGGATTATTCCAGCCGCCAGCCGGTACGTATAAAACATCACCCTGCTGTAAAACGCAGCCAGCCTGGTCTTGCATCGAACCTTCGATCGCGATCTCCAGACGTGGAAAATCGACCTGCAAGGCAAGTTCGGGGGCGGAGGTCGCGGAGTTTGCAAAATGCACCTGACGCAGCGGCGTTGTGCCGTTGATCAGGTTAGTCAGGATCTGGGTAATGTCGTGGTGCATGGTGTGGATACCAGGGTATTGCCGGGTGGCGCTAACGCTTACCCGGCCTACTTATCGTAGGCCCGTGCAAGCGCAGCGCCGCCGGGCGTAAAGCATTAGCCGGTGTTACGCATACCCGCCGCAACGCCCGCAATCGTCACCATCAGCGCCTGTTCAACGCGTGGATCCGGCTCTTTCCCTTCTTCTTCTGCCAGACGCGAACGGTGCAGCAGCTCTGCCTGCAGGACGTTCAGCGGGTCGGTGTAGATGTTACGCAGCTGGATAGACTCGGCAATCCACGGCAGGTCCGCCATCAGGTGTGAGTCGTTAGCGATGTCCAGCACCACTTTGATGTCGCCTTCCAGCAGTTCGCGCAGCTCTTTGCCCAGCGCCCACAGCTCGGGCTTCACCAGGCGCTGATCGTAGTATTCCGCCAGCCACAGGTCGGCTTTCGAGAAGACCATCTCCAGCATTCCCAGACGGGTAGAGAAGAACGGCCAGTCGCGGCACATGGTTTCCAGTTCGCTCTGTTTACCGTCTTCCACCACTTTTTGCAGCGCGGCACCGGCACCCAGCCAGGCGGGCAGCATTAAGCGGTTCTGCGTCCAGGCGAAGATCCACGGAATGGCGCGCAGAGATTCTACGCCGCCGGTCGGACGACGCTTGGCAGGACGCGAGCCCAGCGGAAGTTTACCCAGCTCCTGTTCAGGCGTGGCTGAACGGAAGTAAGGCACGAAATCTTTGTTTTCACGCACATAGCCGCGGTACAGATCGCAGGAGATGTCTGACAGCTCGTCCATGATGCGGCACCAGGATTCTTTTGGCTCCGGCGGCGGCAGCAGGTTGGCTTCGAGGATCGCGCTGGTATAAAGCGACAGGCTGCTGATGGTCACTTCCGGCAGGCCGTACTTGAAGCGGATCATCTCGCCCTGCTCGGTCACGCGCAGGCCGCCTTTCAGGCTTCCCGGCGGCTGTGACAGCAGTGCCGCGTGTGCTGGCGCGCCGCCACGGCCAATGGAGCCACCGCGTCCGTGGAACAGGGTCAGCTCGATACCGGCTTTCTCGCAGGTTTTGATCAGTGCGTCCTGCGCCTGATACTGCGCCCAGGATGCCGCCATTACGCCCGCATCTTTTGCGGAGTCGGAATAGCCGATCATCACCATCTGTTTGCCCTGAATAAAGCCGCGATACCAGTCGATGTTCAGCAGCTGGCTCATCACGTCGTTGGCGTTGTTCAGGTCGTCGAGGGTTTCAAACAGCGGGGCGACCGGCAGGGCGTAGTCAATGCCCGCTTCTTTCAGCAGGAGGTGAACGCCCAGCACGTCGGATGGGGTTTTCGCCATGGAGATCACATAGGCGGCGACCGATCCTTTCGGTGCGTCCACGATCGCTTTACAGGTGTTGAGCACTTCGCGGGTATCGTTGCTTGGCTCCCAGTTGCGCGGCAGCAGAGGGCGCTTGGAGTTCAGCTCGCGGATCAGGAACGCCTGTTTGTCGGCTTCGGACCAGCTTTCATAGTCGCCGATGCCGAGGTAGCGGGTCAGCTCGCCCAGCGCTTCGGTATGACGGGTACTTTCCTGACGCACGTCGATACGTACCAGCGGCACGCCGAAACACTTCACGCGACGCAGGGTGTCGAGCAGTTCACCGTTGGCGATAATGCCCATCCCGCAGGCCTGCAGCGATTTATAACAGGCGTACAGCGGCTCCCAGAGCTGCTCGTTCTGGCTCAGCAGCCCTTCTGGTTTTGGCAGACGCTGGCCTTTCAGGCGCGCTTCCAGCCAGGCCTGAGTGGCCATCAGCTGACCACGCAGTTTTTTCATCAGGAAACGGTACGGCTCGCTGGCGCCTTCTTCACCGGCCAGCGCGCGCAGTTCCGGCGTCGCTTCTACCATCGACAGCTCGGAGATCAGTACCTGAATGTCTTTCAGGAACAGATCGGTCGCTTTCCAGCGGCTCAGCAGCAGGACGTGACGGGTGATTTCTGCGGTGACGTTTGGGTTGCCGTCGCGGTCGCCGCCCATCCAGGAGGTAAAGCGGACCGGCACAAAGTCGACCGGCAGACGGTAGCCCAGGTTCGCTTCCAGCTGTTCGTTCAGCTCGCGCAGGTAGTTCGGTACCCCTTCCCACAGGCTGTTTTCCACCACCGCAAAGCCCCATTTAGCTTCGTCGACCGGGCTTGGGCGATGCTTACGAATTTCATCGGTGTGCCAGGACTGAGCAATCAGCTGGCGCAGGCGGCGCATCAGCTGGTTGCGTTCATAGTCGGCAATGTCTTTGTTATCCAGCTGCTTCAGGCAGTTGTTCACTTCCACCATTTTGTGGATCAGGGTGCGACGGGTGATCTCGGTTGGGTGAGCGGTCAGTACCAGCTCCAGCGAAAGTGACTCCACCGCTTTTTTGATGGTGGCTTCGTTGAGGTCTGGCTGGTCTTTCAGTTTACGAAGGGTGCGGGCAATGACTTCCGGGTTGCTGGCCGCTTCGCCGTTTGGCGAAATGCTGTGGTATTGCTCAGCGGTATTTGCCAGGTTCAGGAACTGGCTGAATGCGCGTGCAACGGGCAGCAGCTCGTCGTTCGAGAGGTTCTGCAAGGTGGTGAGCAGCTCCTGACGACTGGCCTCGTTACCGGCACGGGAAGATTTAGACAGCTTGCGGATGGTTTCAACGCGGTCGAGGATGTTCTCCCCCAACGCATCTTTGATGGTATCTCCAAGCACTTTGCCGAGCATACTGACATTACTACGCAACGCGGAATATTGTTCGTTCATAAAAACCCAGTCACCCCATCATTTTTGTTTATGCCCAGGCGAAAATCTTCTGGACATTATTTTGTCATCTCCCTTTATAAAGCCACGTAAAACCCCCGTCGTCAATTGCTGCGAAAACGGTTCAGCAAACGAATAAATGTGGGCAATTTACGAAATTTAATTCGCATTGCGTCAGATAAGAGATGCTTATGGAAATGTGACGGAGATCGCGGGATTTTCCCCTCTCTTCCGAGAGGGGAAAGGTCATTAATGCCAGCAGAAATGATGTACAACCTGGGTAATCAGTTCGCGGGTGGGCTTGATAAAGCGGGTTTCAAGATATTCATCCGGCTGGTGCGCCTGGTTGATGGAGCCAGGGCCAAGAACCAGCGTCGGGCACAGCGTCTGAATAAACGGCGCTTCGGTGCAGTAGTTCACCACGTCAGTCTTTTCACCGAGCAGCTTTTCCACCACTTCGACCAGCTGATGGTCCGGCGGGCATTCATAACCTGGGATCGGCGGGTGCAGTTCCGAGACCGTCAGACGGCCCGGCCAGCGCTCACTCACCGGGGCCAGCGCTTCGTTCAGTAAACCATCCAGATCGCTCAGGGTCATGCCCGGCAGCGGTCGGATGTCCATGTGCAGCTCGCAGCAGGCGCAGATACGGTTCGAGGCATCACCGCCGTGCAGGCTGCCGAGATTGAGCGTTGGATACGGCACGGTGAACGCCTCATAGTGGTAACGCTCTTTCAGATCGTCGCGCAGGGTCATGATGCGGCCGATGGCGTCATGCATCAGCTCAATGGCGTTGACGCCCCGCGCCGGATCGCTGGAGTGGCCGGACTGGCCGAGCACGCGCACGGCGGTAGAGATATGGCCTTTATGTGCGCGAATCGGTTGCAGAGACGTCGGCTCGCCGATGATCGCGCAATCCGGACGAATCGACGTGTTTTCTGAGAAGTAGCGCGCGCCCGCCATGCTGGTCTCTTCATCAGCGGTCGCCAGAATGTAGAGCGGTTTTTTCAGCTTCGTCACGTCCACGTCACGCAGCGCGTCGAGGATAAAGGCGAAGAAGCCTTTCATGTCTGCGGTGCCCAGACCGTAGAGCTTGTTGTCGTGCTCGGTCAGGGTGAACGGATCGCGCGTCCAGCGGCCATCGTCAAACGGCACGGTGTCGGTGTGACCGGCCAGCAGCAGGCCGCCCGCACCGGTTCCGGTACTGGCGAGCAGGTTAAATTTGTGGCGAGTGCCGGGGACGGGCTGAACCTCAACGTTAAACCCAAGATCGCTAAACCAACCCGCCAGCAGATTGATTAAAGACTCATTGCTCTGATCCAGCGCTTCTTCCGTTGCGCTGATGGACGGTGTGGCAATCAGGGCGCGGTAGATCTCGATAAATGGCGGTAAGTTCATTTTCATTGTTGACACACCTTAGGTCATGATAGTATCAATATTCATGCAATAAATGTGAATAAAAATACATTAACGTTGAGCATAAAGGAACCCGATGTTGAATACGCTGATTGTAGGCGCTAGCGGTTATGCGGGCGCAGAGCTTGTAAGCTACGTGAATCGCCATCCACATATGACCATAACCGCTTTGACCGTGTCAGCGCAAAGCAATGATGCAGGAAAGTTAATTTCCGATTTGCATCCGCAGCTTAAGGGGCTGGTCGATCTGCCTTTGCAGCCCATGTCTGACATCAGCGAGTTTACCGACGGCGTCGACGTGGTGTTTTTAGCCACCGCGCACGAGGTCAGCCACGACCTGGCGCCGCAGTTCCTGGCGGCTGGCTGCGTGGTCTTCGACCTCTCCGGCGCGTTCCGCGTTAACGATGGCGCGTTCTACGAAAAATATTACGGTTTCACCCATCAGCATCCGGAGCTGCTTGAAAAAGCGGTGTACGGCCTGGCGGAGTGGAGCGCTGACAAACTGAAAGAAGCGGATCTGATTGCTGTCCCGGGCTGCTACCCGACGGCGGCACAGCTTTCGCTGAAACCGCTGATCGACGCCGGGCTGCTGGATCTGAACCAGTGGCCGGTGATCAACGCCACCAGCGGCGTGAGCGGAGCAGGGCGCAAGGCCGCCATCTCCAACAGCTTCTGCGAAGTGAGCCTTCAGCCGTATGGCGTGTTTAATCATCGCCATCATCCTGAAATCACCACCCATCTGGGCGCGGACGTGATTTTCACGCCGCATCTGGGCAGCTTCCCGCGTGGGATCCTCGAAACCATTACCTGCCGCCTGAAGCCGGGCGTGACCAAAGAGCAGGTGAATGAGGTCTTCACGCAGGCGTATGCGGACAAACCGCTGGTGCGCCTGTACGACAAAGGCGTGCCGGCGCTGAAAAATGTGGTCGGCCTGCCGTTCTGCGACATCGGCTTTGCCGTGCAGGGTGAGCATCTCATCGTGGTGGCCGCAGAAGATAACTTACTGAAAGGCGCTGCCGCTCAGGCAATGCAGTGTGCAAATATTCGTTTCGGTTTCCCGGAAACGCAGGCTCTTATTTAAGGTGTGATGATGAACCCATTAATTATCAAACTCGGTGGTGTACTGCTGGACAGCGAAGAAGCGCTGGAGCGTCTGTTTACCGCGCTGGTGAACTATCGCGAATCACACCAACGTCCGCTGGTGATTGTGCACGGCGGCGGCTGCGTGGTGGATGAGCTGATGAAAGGGCTCAACCTGCCGGTGATCAAGAAAAACGGCCTGCGCGTGACGCCTGCGGATCAGATTGACATTATCACCGGTGCGCTGGCGGGTACGGCGAACAAAACCCTGCTGTCCTGGGCGAAGAAACACCACATTGCCTCCGTTGGCCTCTATCTGGGCGATGGCGACAGCGTAAAAGTGACCCAGCTCGACGAAGCGCTCGGTCACGTTGGACTGGCGCAGCCGGGTTCGCCTAAGCTGATTAACACGTTGCTGGAAGGCGGTTTCCTGCCGGTGGTGAGCTCTATCGGCGTGACCGAAGAGGGCGAGCTGATGAACGTTAACGCTGACCAGGCGGCAACTGCACTGGCGGCAACGCTGGGCGCGGACCTGATTCTGCTTTCCGACGTGAGCGGCATTCTGGACGGTAAAGGCCAGCGCATTGCGGAAATGACGGCTGAGAAAGCCGAGCAGCTGATTGCTCAGGGCATTATTACCGACGGCATGATCGTCAAAGTGAACGCCGCGCTGGATGCGGCGCGCACGCTGGGCCGCCCGGTTGATATCGCCTCCTGGCGTCACGCGGAGCAATTGCCGGCGCTGTTTAACGGCACGCCGATTGGCACGCGTATTCTGGCTTAAGATTCTGTGCCGGATGGCGCTTCGCTTATCCGGCCTACGTGAATTGTGTAGGCCCGGTAAGCGCAGCGCCACCGGGCAAAAATATCATCATTAAGGAAATTCGTTATGGCACTTTGGGGTGGGCGTTTTACACAGGCAGCGGATCAGCGGTTCAAACAGTTCAACGACTCTTTGCGCTTCGACTACCGCCTGGCCGAACAGGATATTGTCGGCTCTGTGGCCTGGTCCAAAGCGCTGGTGACCGTTGGCGTACTGACCGCAGACGAACAGCAGCAGCTGGAAGAGGCGCTGAACAATCTGCTGGAAGAAGTGCGTCTGGATCCGCAGCAAATTCTGCAGAGCGATGCCGAAGACATTCACAGCTGGGTGGAAGGCAAGCTGATCGACAAGGTCGGTCAGTTGGGTAAAAAGCTCCACACCGGGCGTAGCCGTAACGACCAGGTCGCCACCGACCTGAAGCTGTGGTGTAAAGATACCGTCGCGGAGCTGCTGGCGGCTAACCGTCAGCTGCAGACCGCGCTGGTGGAGACCGCACAGAACAATCAGGACGCGGTGATGCCGGGTTATACCCACCTGCAGCGCGCGCAGCCGGTGACTTTTGCGCACTGGTGTCTGGCCTACGTTGAGATGCTGGCGCGTGACGAAAGCCGTCTGCAGGATACCCTGAAGCGTCTGGACGTCAGCCCGCTGGGCAGCGGCGCGCTGGCGGGTACCGCTTACGAAATCGACCGTGAACAGCTGGCAGGCTGGCTGGGCTTTGCCTCCGCCACCCGTAACAGCCTGGACAGCGTCTCTGACCGCGATCACGTGCTGGAGCTGCTCTCCAATGCCTCTATCGGCATGGTGCACCTGTCGCGCTTTGCCGAAGATCTGATCTTCTTTAACTCCGGTGAAGCGGGCTTCGTTGAGCTGTCCGACCGCGTGACGTCAGGCTCATCCCTGATGCCGCAGAAGAAAAACCCGGACGCGCTGGAGCTGATCCGCGGGAAATGTGGCCGCGTGCAGGGCGCGCTGACCGGCATGATGATGACCCTGAAAGGGCTGCCGCTGGCGTACAACAAAGATATGCAGGAAGACAAAGAAGGGCTGTTCGACGCGCTCGACACCTGGCTCGACTGTCTGCATATGGGCGCGCTGGTGCTGGACGGCATTCAGGTGAAGCGTCCGCGCTGTCAGGAAGCGGCGCAGCAGGGCTATGCGAACTCTACCGAGCTGGCGGATTATCTGGTGGCGAAGGGCGTACCGTTCCGTGAAGCGCACCATATTGTCGGTGAAGCGGTAGTGGAAGCCATTCGTCAGGGTAAACCGCTGGAAGATCTGGCGCTGGCCGACCTGCAAAAATTCAGTGCGGTTATCGGGGATGACGTCTATCCGATACTGGCGCTGCAGTCCTGCCTCGACAAGCGTGCGGCGAAAGGCGGCGTGTCGCCTAAGCAGGTGGCGCAGGCAATTGCGGAGGCGAAAAACCGCCTGATTTGATGCCTGAAACGTCGGGTGGCGGCTTCGCCTTACCCGATCTACAAAACCCCAGCCCAACCCTGAGTTGGGCTTTTTTACGCAAAAAAAAAGCGGACCACGGGGTCCGCAAAAGTTCACGTTGGCTTTAGTTGTTCGAGTTTTGAGAGAAACTCGCTGACGGTGTGGGGACGTCAAGGGTCAAACACGTGCCGCCTCGTCTATGTGGTGTATTATTCAACAGAATGCTTGATAGGGATAATCGTTCGTTGCTATGCTATCTATCGCCATGAACTATCGTGGCGACGGAGGATGAATAATGAATATTCGTGATCTTGAATACCTGGTTGCGTTAGCCGAGCATCGTCACTTTCGCCGCGCGGCAGATTCCTGCCACGTCAGCCAGCCCACGCTGAGCGGCCAGATCCGCAAGCTTGAAGACGAGCTGGGCGTGATGCTGCTGGAGCGCACCAGTCGTAAGGTTCTGTTCACACAGGCAGGTCTTCTGCTGGTGGATCAGGCGCGTACCGTGCTGCGCGAGGTCAAAGTGCTCAAGGAAATGGCAAGCCAGCAGGGGGAGGCCATGTCCGGCCCGCTGCATATTGGCCTGATCCCAACCGTTGGCCCGTACCTGTTACCGCACATCATTCCGATGCTGCACCAGACGTTCCCGAAACTCGAAATGTACCTGCATGAAGCGCAGACGCATCAGCTGCTGGCGCAGCTGGACAGCGGCAAGCTCGACTGCGCCATTCTGGCACTGGTAAAAGAGAGTGAAGCCTTTATTGAAGTGCCGCTGTTCGATGAGCCGATGATGCTGGCGATCTATGAAGATCACCCGTGGGCGAACCGCGATCGCGTGCCGATGGCCGATCTGGCGGGTGAAAAGCTGCTGATGCTGGAAGATGGCCACTGCCTGCGCGACCAGGCGATGGGCTTCTGTTTCGAAGCGGGTGCTGATGAAGATACCCACTTCCGCGCAACCAGCCTGGAAACCCTGCGAAATATGGTTGCGGCGGGAAGCGGTATTACGCTGCTGCCTGCGCTGGCGGTGCCGCACGAGCGTAAACGTGATGGCGTGGTCTACTTGCCGTGCATTAAGCCAGAGCCGCGTCGTACGATTGGCCTGGTTTATCGCCCGGGTTCACCGCTGCGCAGCCGCTATGAGCAGCTGGCAGAGGCCATCCGCGGTGCGATGGATGGCCATTTCGACAGCGCGTTAAAACAGGCGGTTCAGGCCGTTTAGTGCCGCTACCCGGTAGGCTTCCGCCATGGTCGGGTAGTTAAAGGTGGTGTTGACGAAGTACTCAATGGTGTTACCACCACCTTTCTGCTCCATGATCGCCTGGCCGATATGAATGATTTCCGCGGCGCGTTCACCAAAGCAGTGAATCCCGAGGATCTCTTTCGTTTCGCGATGGAACAGGATCTTCAGCGTTCCCACGCTCATCCCCACGATTTGCGCCCGCGCCAGATGTTTAAACTGCGCACGACCCACCTCGTAAGGCACCTTCATTGACGTCAGCTGCTGCTCGGTTTTGCCGACTGAGCTGATTTCCGGGATGGTGTAGATACCCGTCGGGATATCTTCGATCAGATGCGCCGTCGCTTCGCCTTTCACCAGCGCCTGAGCCGCAATGCGTCCCTGGTCGTAAGCGGCGGAGGCCAGGCTTGGGTAGCCAATCACGTCGCCGACCGCGTAAACGTGCGGCAGGGCGGTCTGATACATGCTGTTGACCTTCAGCTGACCGCGGCTGTCGGTTTCAAGCCCGATATTTTCCAGCTGCAGGGAATCGGTGTTGCCGGTACGGCCGTTGGCGTACAGGAGGCAGTCCGCTTTCAGCTTCTTGCCTGACTTGAGGTGCATGATCACCCCGTCGTCGCAGCCTTCGATCTTCTCGTACTCTTCGTTGTGGCGAATCACCACGCCGCTGTTCCAGAAGTGGTAGGAGAGGGAGTCCGACATCTCCTGATCGAGGAAGGCCAGCAGGCGGTCGCGAGTATTGATCAGGTCAACTTTGACGTCCATTCCGCGGAAGATCGACGCATATTCGCAACCAATGACCCCTGCGCCATAAATAATGACGTGGCGGGGTTCATGGTGCAGGCTCAGAATCGAGTCGCTGTCGTAGACGCGCGGGTGCGAGAAGTCCACGTCGGCCGGATGGTACGGGCGTGAACCGCAGGCAATCACAAATTTTTCAGCGGTGATGGTTTCAACCGACCCGTCGTGGCATTCGAGTGCCAGGGTGTGTTCATCCACAAAATGCGCGTTGCCCTGCAAAATTTCACAGTGGTTACGCTCATAAAACCCCTGACGCATGCGCGTCTGCTGGTTAATGACGGTATCCGCGTGATTCAGGATGTCGGCAAAAGAGGAACGAAGAAGTCGGGAGTGGTCGCTGTAAAGAGGATTCTGGTTAAATTCGATAATGCGGCTAACGGCGTGGCGGAGGGCTTTCGAAGGGATGGTGCCCCAGTGGGTGCAACCGCCGCCGACATTATGGTAGCGCTCAATGACCGCTACTCTGGCTCCCTGTTTCACCAGACCCATAGCAGCGCCTTCGCCGCCGGGGCCGGAACCAATAACTATTGCGTCGTAATCGTAGGAATGTGGCATGGTAAGGCTTACCTGTTCTTATACATAAAAGCAACAGAATCATAACATCATTGCCAGAGTAACCCAATTATCGTTGTGCTTTTTTCCGGCAGTGGAGCACAAACCGCACGTAAACAATCATTCACAAAGCCAGGTAAACAGATTAATTTTATTCTCTGGTATAGTGCCATCAGGCCTTTGGAAGGATTCAACTATCGTGATGGGCGTAAGAGCACAACAAAAAGAGAAAACCCGGCGTTCGCTGGTGGAAGCCGCATTCAGTCAACTGAGTGCTGAGCGAAGTTTTGCCAGTTTGAGCCTGCGCGAAGTCGCACGCGAGGCCGGGATTGCGCCAACGTCCTTCTATCGTCACTTCCGTGATGTGGATGAACTGGGCCTGACCATGGTCGACGAGAGCGGTTTGATGCTGCGCCAGCTGATGCGCCAGGCGCGTCAGCGTATCGCCAAAGGTGGCAGCGTGATCCGTACCTCCGTATCGACCTTTATGGAATTTATCGGCAACAACCCCAACGCGTTTCGTTTGCTTCTGCGCGAGCGTTCGGGCACGTCGGCGGCGTTTCGTGCCGCCGTCGCGCGTGAAATTCAGCACTTCATCGCGGAACTTGCCGACTATCTTGAACTCGAAAACCATATGCCGCGTGCGTTTACCGAAGCACAGGCCGAGGCGATGGTGACGATTGTTTTCAGCGCAGGTGCCGAAGCGCTGGACGTCAGCATTGAACAACGCAAGCAGCTTGAAGAGCGACTGGTATTGCAGCTCAGGATGATCTCCAAAGGCGCGTACTACTGGTATCGCCGTGAACAAGAGAAACTGGCACATCAAACCGAAGAGTGAAGGTGAGTAATGAAACAGTCAGGTCAGGATAAAGGGACGCTGTTGCTGGCATTGATCGCTGGCTTATCCATTAATGGTACGTTCGCCGCTATTTTTAGCTCCATCGTGCCGTTTTCGATTTTCCCGCTGATTGCGCTGGTGCTGACGGTGTACTGCCTGCATCAACGCTACCTGAACCGCACCATGCCGGTGGGGTTACCGAGGCTGGCCGCCGCCTGCTTTATTCTGGGCGTATTGCTGTACAGCACGGTGGTGCGCGCGGAGTATCCGGATATCGGCTCTAACTTCTTCCCTGCGGTACTGTCTGTTGCGCTGGTGTTCTGGATTGGCTCGCGCATGCGTAGCCGTAAGAGCCAGTTACCGGAGTAGATAAGGGTTTTGTAGGCCGGATAAGCGAAGCGCCATCCGGCTTTTTGGCAGGTGGCGCTTCGCTTACCTGCCCTACAAGGTCTTCATTACTTCGCCGTGAGTAAAACGCCGCACTCCATATGGTGCGTATACGGGAATTGATCGAACAGCGCCAGACGTTCAACCTTGTGCGTCTGGCTTAACGTTTCCAGGTTTTTGCACAGCGTCTCCGGGTTACAGGAGATGTACAAAATACGCGGGTACGCCTGCACCATCTTCTCGGTTTCGCTGTCCAGGCCACTACGCGGCGGGTCGACAAAAATCGTCTCACACTGGTAGCTCTTCAGATCGATTCCTTCCAGACGGTTAAACTGGCGTACGCCGTTCATGGCCTGCGTGAACTCTTCTGCGGCCATACGAACGATCTGCACGTTGTCGATATGGTTGGCGGCAATGTTGTACTGCGCGGCGGCCACCGACGGTTTGGCGATTTCGGTTGCCAGAACGCGATCGAAGTTACGCGCCAGTGCCAGCGAGAAGTTGCCGTTACCGCAGTAGAGTTCAAGCAGATCGCCCTTAGACCCTTCCGTCGCCTTCAGCGCCCACTCCAGCATCTGCACGTTCATCGCGGCGTTCGGCTGGGTAAAACTGTTCTCCACCTGACGATAGACCATCTCTTTACCCGCCACCGGCAGGCGCTCGTCGACGTAGTCCTGATCCAGCATGATTTTGGTTTTTGTCGCACGGCCAATCAGGTGAACGTTGATGTTCTGCGCACGCAGCGCATCACGCAGGGCTTCGGCCTGCTCGCGCCACTCGTCGTTCAGGGCTTTGTGGTACAGCAGTGAGACAATGGCCTGATTGCTTTGCGTGGTCAGGTAGTCAATCTGGAACAGCTTGTGGCGCAGCACCGGGTTGTTACGCACGCCTTCAACGATCAGCGTCATCAGCTGATTGATAAGCTCGCTCGCTGCCGGGAAGCTGTCCACGCGAATGCGGGATTTCGTCTGCTGATCGAAAATGATGTGGTACAGGTCGTCACCGTCGTGCCAGATGCGGAACTCTGCACGCATGCGGTAGTGGCTGACAGGAGAGCGGAACACCTCGGGAACGGGCGCGTTGAAAGGCGTCATCATACTTTGCAGGCGGACGACTTTCTCTGCCAGCTGCGCGTCGTACTGTTCTGTCGGGAGGTGTTCTGGGGTCATGATGCGTCCTGAGTGATAAAGAATTACGCGGCGATTGTAGGCATTGTTCAGGGGATGTCCAGAGTTAATGGCCAATAGCTGTCTGGACATCCATACGTGTCTAATTGTAGCATTCTGTTTCCGGTCTCCTGAGAGTGAAAAGGGAATCCAGTGTAAATCTGGAGCTGACGCGCAGCGGTAAAGACTGGCGGGATGAGCGTTGTAGACACTGTGAAAATGGGAAGTCTTCATCCTTATATAGCCACCTAGCCCGAAGACCTGCCGGGATCACGTCGCATTTGGTTTCATCATCGCGTGCTATCGATGAGGCCTGCGGCATCCTTCTTATATTGTGGATGCTTTAACAATGATTAAAAAAGTATCGCTGCTGACGGCGTTGTCCGTCACGGCATTTTCGGGCTGGGCGCAGGATAGCGCAGACTCGTTGGTGGTGACGGCAAATCGTTTCGAACAACCTGAAAAAACTATTCTGGCTGCAACCTCGGTTGTGACGCGTGCCGATATTGACCGTTGGCAGTCGACCTCGGTGCTGGACGTTATGCGTCGCCTGCCCGGCGTGGATACGGCGCAAAGTGGTGGGATGGGGCAACTCTCCTCTCTCTTTATCCGTGGCACCAACTCCAGCCACGTCCTGATCCTTGTTGATGGGATCCGTCTTAACCAGGCGGGCGTCACGGGGTCGTCCGATCTCAGCCAGTTCCCAATCTCCCTGGTACAGCGAATCGAATATGTTCGTGGACCGCGTTCGGCGGTATACGGCTCAGACGCGATTGGTGGTGTCGTAAACATTATTACTACTCGTGCGAAGGACGGTACCACGCTGAATGCTGGCGTAGGCTCGCACGGCTACCAGAATTATGGCGGCAGTACTCAGCAAACACTGGGCAACAGCACGCGCGTCACGCTTGCGGGTGATTACACCTATACCAAAGGGTTTGATGTGGTTGCGGACGGCAACAATGGTGGCCTTGCCCAGACCGATCGCGACGGTTTTATGAATAAAACGCTCTACGGCGCACTGGATCACGCATTCTCAGACCAGTGGAGCGGTTTTGTTCGCGGCTTTGGCTACAGCAACCGTACGGCCTACGACGGCTACTACAGCTCCTTTACCCCTGACGTACTGGTCGATACCCGCCAGCTCTATAGCCAGACCTGGGATGCAGGATTGCGCTTCAACGATGACATCTTCCATTCGCAGCTGCTCACCAGCTATAGCCACAGCAAGGACTATAACTACGACCCAAATTTAGGCCGCTACGATTCGACAGCCACGCTGGATGAAATCAAACAGTACAACGTCCAGTGGCTTAACTCCGTTGATGTTGGCCATGGGAACATTGGCGCGGGCGTTGACTGGCAGAAGCAGAGCACCGAGCCGGGTACAAACTACGTGACCAACGGCTACGACCTGCGTAACACCGGCGTCTACCTGACCGGGCTGCAGCAGTTTGGTGACTTCACCCTGGAAGGGGCGGTTCGCAGCGATGACAACTCTCAGTTCGGTCGTCATGGCACCTGGCAAAGCAGTGCGGCCTGGGAGTTCGTGGAGGGTTACCGTTTCGTTGCTTCTTATGGTACGGCCTATAAGGCACCGAATCTGGGTCAACTCTACGGTTTCTATGGCAATGACCATCTTGATCCAGAAGAGAGCAAGCAGTGGGAAGGTGCGTTTGAAGGCCTGACGGCGGGCGTGAGCTGGCGCGTATCCGGCTACCGTAATGACGTTGATAATCTCATCGACTTCGATAATAACCTTCAGCAATATTACAACGTCGGTAAAGCGCGCATTAAAGGTGTGGAAGCGACAGCATCGTTTGATACGGGTCCGTTGACGCATACTGTTGGCTATGACTACGTGGATGCCCGAAATGCCGCAACCAACGAACTTCTGGATCGTCGTGCTAAGCAGCAGGTGAAATATCAGCTCGACACGCAGATCTATGATTTCGACTGGAGCCTGACTTATCACTATCTCGGTACGCGTTACGACACTGACTTTGGTACTTACCCGTCTGAGAAAGTAAAAATGGGCGGTGTAAGCCTGTGGGATGTCGCAGTTTCGTATCCTGTCACCTCACACCTTACAGTTCGTGGTAAAATAGCCAACCTGTTCGATAAAGATTACGAGACAGTTTATGGCTACCAAACTGCAGGACGGGAATACACCTTGTCTGGCAGCTACACCTTCTAATCCGCGCCCTACCGTGCTGGTGTTTGATTCCGGCGTCGGTGGGCTTTCGGTCTATGATGAGATTCGGCATCTCCTGCCGGATCTCCATTACATCTACGCCTTCGATAACGTCGCTTTCCCGTATGGGGAAAAGAGCGAAGATTTTATTGTCGAGCGCGTGGTGGAAATCGTCACTGCGGTACAACAGCGTTATCCCCTTGCGCTGGCCGTTATCGCGTGTAATACGGCGAGCACCGTTTCTCTTCCCGCCCTGCGTGAAAAATTCCAGTTCCCGGTTGTGGGCGTCGTCCCGGCAATCAAGCCTGCCGCGCGTCTGACGGCGAACGGCATTGTGGGCCTGCTGGCCACGCGAGGTACGGTAAAGCGTCCTTATACCCGCGAGCTGATCGACCGTTTCGCCAACGAATGCCAGATTGCGATGCTCGGTTCGGCTGAGCTGGTAGAGATGGCGGAAGCGAAGCTGCATGGCAAGGCGGTATCACTCGACGAGCTGCGTCGTATTCTTCGTCCGTGGCTGCGGATGCCTGAACCCCCGGATACCGTTGTGTTGGGCTGTACCCACTTCCCGCTACTCCAGGAAGAGCTATTAGAGGTGCTGCCGGAGGGGACACGCCTGGTGGATTCCGGTGCGGCTATCGCCCGTCGTACGGCCTGGTTGCTGGAGCATGAGGCCCCGGATGCGAAATCTACGGATGCGAATATCGCGTTTTGTATGGCGTTAACAAAAGAAACTGAACAACTTTTACCCGTTTTACGCCGTTATGGCTTTGAAACGCTCGAAAAACTGGCGCTGTAGCACGGTTTTGAGCAAAAAAGAGACGGTTGAAAGTTTTTTTTAAAAGAGGGGTTGTCAACGTCTGAGAACTCCCTATAATGCGCCTCCACTGACACGGAACAACGGCTTACAGGCCGCCGGGTTAGCGGGGTTCAGAGATGAACGCCAACAGAGAAAAGCGAAAATAATCACTTGACTCTGAATGAGGAAAACGTAATATACGGGACCTCGCAACGGTGAGCGAAAGCCGCGTTGCACTGCTCTTTAACAATTTATCAGACAATCTGTGTGGGCACTCAAAGTGACATGGATTCTTAACGTCCTCGGACGAAAAATGAAT
>NZ_VDAF01000031.1:0-48424 GCF_019584525.1 Enterobacter sp. EC_50
CTCAATGTGGCAGTTACTGAAAAAGGTCCGCCATTTTATGGAAACCGCCAGCCCATTCCCCGGAGGAAAACATGGTCAGGCAAAAGTGTAGCGGTATTAGGCGCAGCTATTTAGAAAGATTGGCGGCAATAGTTCAGCCTTATATTTCTTCTTACCAATTACCAGATCGGGCGTTTCTTTGAGTTTTTCGCCTTTTTCCACAACCAGCTCACGTAGCACTTTACCTGCTTGCCAACCATCCTGGCTCAGGACATAAACGTCGTCCTGCATCACTTCCATCCAGTAATCCATTAGCAACTGATAGATAGCGTAGTTCTCTAGCAGCGGTACATCAGCGGTGGTTTCAGAAGCATAGGCAGCGAGGAGACGCTCACCAATTTCTTCAATCAGTTGTTTCGGTGAGTCGCCGCGAGCAATTTCTTCAAGCTGACAACTTGTAAACCATTCTTCAAATGGTATCAGTGCTCCTGCTTTGAAAGCGGCAAATTCCGGGTGTGCCAGAATTGTACTCTTCACTTTATCTGCTTCAACTCGAGCATTGCTGTAGCCTGGGCGGGCAGGTTCGAATAGCTCCTGGCGTAAAGTAGGGAAAACCTGCCAGTAAGCACTGAGAGCATCAATATCGCGATCGGGAATGCCGCCAGCCAAATGGCCAGAAAGGTCGTGCAGATCTTCAGGATCACTGCTGTCGATATAGCGAGGGATATTGAGGTTGAAGTCGTTGGCCGCAATTTCTGAGAGCGGTACCATGCGGCTGAAACGGGGGATTTCCTGCTCACGATTAAATGCATCGACAATTTTATGGATGTCCTGGGCGCGTAGGCGATTTTTATTGCCGTCCTTAATAAAGCCCTTACTGGCATCGATCATAAAGATGCCTTGCTGACTCTCGCCATTAGCATTGAAAGCTCGGAACTGGGCATTTTCTTTATCGATGACAATGATGCATGCCGGAATGCCTGTGCCATAAAACAAGTTAGTAGGCAGGCCAATAATGCCTTTGATATAGCCCTGTTTGAGCAGATTTTCACGAATACGCGCTTCAGCATTGCCCCGGAACAGAACGCCGTGAGGTAAGATCACCGCGCCTTTGCCTGTACTCTTGAGGCTTTTGATGATGTGTAGCAGGAAAGCATAATCACCATTCTTTTCTGGCGGAGTACCCCAGATAAAACGGTCAAAAGGATCGTTCGCAGCATCCAGCCCGCTGGTCCAGTTTTTGTTGGAAAAAGGGGGATTAGCTACAGCAAAGTCGAAGGTTTTCAGGTTATCGTTGCCATCCTTCCAATGTGGATCCGCCAGAGTGTTCCCTTTCCAGATTTTAGCAGTGGCGTTGTCATGCAGGATCATGTTCATGCGTGCCAGTGCGCTGGTCGCATAATCCATCTCTTGGCCATAAATGGTCAGCCCTTTCGGACCGGCTTCGTCACTGGCTTTCAACAGCAGTGAGCCTGAACCACAGGTAGGGTCATAAACGGTAGCATCCTGTGGTGTCTGTTTGCTGATGCCAATAACTTTCGCCAGAATGCGTGACACCTCTGCAGGAGTAAAGACAATGCCATCTTCAGTGTTCTGAAAAAGTGTTACATGGTGATTTGGCGGGGACTCTGGGGTAGTAACACTTTCGGCAGTGTTTCAAGCCTAAATCTTAGAATCGCTATCCGAAAATATCCTAGAGTGTTACGCCAAATGCGATCATGGAGACCGCAGAACTTAATCTCGACAGCAATGCTTTATTTGGTTGTTACTTTATCTCACGCAAGCGGTTAAGAGCTTCAACATGCTCTTCAGCTAGTTGGTCGTACATCGAATAGACTTGTTGGATATGGGCAAGTAAGGCAGGAAAATCCGTTGACTTTTCTTGTTCAAGCTTTTGATTCTTTCTTTTAACTGACGAAAGTTTGCTTTTTAGCTTCTCTAACTCCGCTATTTCCCTATCCCGTTTCAGATGCTCAGTTTGCTTTACTTGCTCGTCTTTAATCATGCACTTTAATTCTGGATATCGGTTATAAATAATGGAATGGCTTAAACCAGCTCTATCGGCAACTGATTTAATGCTTACTTTTTTACCTTCGCTAACCAATTGATATAAGGCATCAATTAAGGATTGCCTGGTATTCTCACTCATGCTTGATCAACCCCTCTTAACGGTTCTAGCTGCTCAATAATAACCCTGGCAGCCTCTAGGTTACTTTTTAGAACCATACTAAAAGAATCCAGCCTTTCCCTTACCCCATCTGGCGCTGATTCAATCTTCTTGATTTTATCTTCACAGTTCAGCTGAATTGTTTTCCAGTAAGTTAAGTGCCTAGGAGTTGCAATATATCCGTCACAATAAACACAATGGCTCGGATCAGCTACATTCTTGACCTTACAATCCTTAGCTTTCGTACAATAACCGTGTCCAACTCCTCGCAAGTCGTTTGAGTTTTTCGATATAAATTCCACCAGTTGATTTATATCTTTGAAATGTGGTTGAACATTTTCTTCAACTTGGTTTCCCAGCATTTCCTTAATTCGACTAGAGAACCGTGCACCACCGTGCCCAGCAATATTTCCATCGAGTGAGGCCTCGACAATCTCATTCACCGTTAAGCTTGTAATATGTTCTGAAAACTCATCCGCTATATTTAGCAGTTCCCCGATAGACTCGAATCCGCGCTGGGCATAGACGAGAGTCATATTCTGCCATAAGTGCTTGTACTGATATCTAATATCATCCAACTCACCTAAGCGGTTTGCGATGATAAACCAGGCAAATGTGTGCCTGAACTGATGAGGAGTGAAGTTGAAGTAATCACCTGCCTTGTATGGTTGATGTCGGTCTGAATTGTTTGGAGCAACTGATTTGTAATTACATCCAAGGCGATCAAGTTGCTCTATATCTGATGTATTGAGAGGGATCTTAAAGAAGTCACTAATATTGAAAGCGGCAGAGTTTGGTCGCTTGTTCATTCGATAGAATCCGCAGCCAGCAAGCGAATAGTTGACAGTAAAGAGATACTTATATTTTAGCCCTTGCTGCAATTCGTTTAGATATTCATCCGAGATTTCAGATGATAGATACTCTATAATGGCAGTAGCTTTTTCATAAACCACTTCATTCAACATGGATATGAGAGTTAAGTATTTTGAAACAATCTCTCCGCATACCCATTCTACTTTCTGCGAACCATCAGTTGTTTTTGTTAGCTCGGATAACAGCGAGTAGTGAAGTTCGCCAATATCACTCTCTCTAGTGACTAAGCAATCATTTGCAAGAGCTAGCGCTTCTCCATCTCTCATCCCTGTAAAAGCTAGAACTAAGATATTTACTAAGCCTCTTATTCTACCAATCTTTGCTGTTACAGCTGCATCACCTCCGCTGCAGATGCTTCTGTACCGCCCGTTTACAATTTTGTACTGACCTCTTTCTATTCTTCGTATCTCATCGGATTGGCGTCGAATCCATTCGTCACGAATTTCATTGATCAAATCAAGCTCATAGATAACTTTTGAAATTAGTTTTTTTAGAACACCACAGGGAATAACCGGGTGTTTCTTCCTTCCGTTTATTTGATAAGCAGCCACGATTGGCGTGAACTTATCAGAAATCAAATTAAATGATTCCTTTCCAAGTAAGCCGTAGCATTTCAACCATTTAGTAGCAGTGTTAATCGAAACGCACAAACTAGGCTTATCGTTAGCTCCAATGTAACCAATAACTTCAGCGCAGTAGTGTGATTTTTTTAAATTATTAAGTTTATCGAGTTCAATCCAAGAATGAATTCGCTTTACGCAAAGAAATCTGGCAATAGTAATCAGACTTCTTGCCCCATTTATAATGGTACTCCATTTCAGAGGCGGCATACCTTCACCAATCCCTGACGTGTACAGTGCCAATATCAATATCTTGAATTCATACTCAAACTCGATGCTGAGTTCATTGAACGATATCCCAATCTTTTCTCCGATCGGCTTCCACGTGGAATCTGAAAGTCTAACCTCCCGTGAGTAACCGATACGATCAGAACCACTCCAGACAATTTCATCGCGTAAAGATAGCCAACGTTTTTCGCAATATGGCTTTATATTGTATTCCCCAATGCCACTGAGGCACTCGGAAAGTACGAAGGAAATACTCATACAACACCTGCGATATCAGATATGGCATAGTTCCAGACTGGATGCAGCCCATTATTTTTAAACAATGTTCGCCCCTGGCTAACCTGACTAGAGTTTGTAATTTTTAGCCTGGATATGATTTCATCAACTCTTTCAGATAAGGCGCGATGAGCCTGCTTTTGCAGGCTAGCATCGGAAAAATGTGCGATAGTCCCCTGCATATCGCCCAAGACATAATCTTTGAAAGACAGTAATTGCCACACATGATCGGCATCAGCTACAACCCTGTAGTGTTTACACCATATGCACGCCATAAAATCGCCACATCTGTCGATTTCATTAGAGCTTAAGATCCTATTTTGCTTTGCATAAACTTGCGCTTCTTTAGACCCTCTCTCTGCATTGCATCCTCCCACCGGGGTTAGTTGAGTACCATATTCGTATTCAGTAACAATTTTGATCTCAGTCGATAGCTCCTTACCACTGAAATACTGCTCCATAATTTTGGCTGCATCACTAAGCGTCGCTTTTGAAGATGCTTCATTGACTCGTTGATAGTTTTTTATAAAGGTAGGGTATGTATGTTTAAAGGCATCTTTATATCTTCTGAAATCTTTTGAAAGCTGGCGATAGACCTCATTAGAACCAGTTTTTCTGAGCTTTGCGGAGTTATATTTTATCGAGCACCCAAGCCCCATAAGAATCGTGGCTATCCTGGCTACAATACTGTTGTAATTTATCGTCTTAAGCTGGCCTAGCTCTTCATAAATAAATAGGAACCTTGAATTATCATATCCAGCATACTTGTTCCTGGTAGATCTTGTTAAGGTATCCCGTACCGTTAGTAAATCATGAATAGCGGATCGGGATGACTTATAGTCAAAGTTAAAATGGTCTGTCTGATAGCTTTTACGGGGCTTTTGAACAAGCATTGTTATAGGTCGATTGCTTGTTGGTATGCCAACTTGCTGAATATCCGAACACTCGATTTGAGCTATTGAAGATGTATTCCAGCACGTCTTAATTTGTATTCTTGCAAAATACATTGCCAGCTTATCCTGCAATGGCCAGTCATTTTTTAAAATTCCTTTTTCTATATGAAACGCTAGCTCCCGTACTTCATCTAACGTATATGTATCGTAACTTTTCATTCTCGAAGCATGCACAGCATGCCTATTGCTAGTTATCCGATATGCGTTAATAAATTTTTGTCCAGTTATTCCGCAAAGCCATCTGATAGCGGAAATATAACCTTCAGCTGTTCGTCTTGAGACGGATTTTGTAAGTACATCCGATTGTATTCTGGACAAAATATCAAGCTGAATATTACCGTCGTTAGCAGATAAAAAGCTCACTCCAAGCCCATTTACTGTATCTCGATCACAATACGCTGAAAATACTTTCATTAGTTTTGAGAAGCGGGCATGAAGGGTTTCAGCCCCATAATTTTTCTGACTAAGAAGTTCGGTCTCTTCTTGGTGAATGGATACAATATCCTCCCTAAGCTTTAAGCATATTTCGGATATAATGGATATATCTAGGGTTCTGACTTTCCCGCTTTTATCGTTTTCAAAACATAATATGTCTTGAAATAATATTCGCTGATTAACCTTCATCCCTGAATGGTGCTCGTATAGATTTGCAACTGCCGTGGCTTCATGTTGCTTGTAGTACCGGAAAATATCTTTTAGTGGCCGATATCCTTCCAACGACAAAGCATCCAGCCCAGTTTCCGCAAACTTGCTTTTGAAATTATGATCCTTTTGGACAAACCTTAGAATTGTTCTTATAGAGCATGATAGCCGCCCTTTAAGCCCGCCCGAAACATGTCCAAACTCGCCTGAATAGTAGGCGTTTCCAGCGAGAGCTTTTATCTGCATCAATGCAGTTTTTGATGTAGCATGGAGTTCAGTGACATCCAGGCTCCTTCCGCCAATCAACAGCTTTTGTCTATAGAACAGATCAGGATATACAACCTCAATAAAAGCCCTTAGCTGTGATCTAACTGGTATAACCCTGTGCTTCTTAATACCTGCCTCGATCAGACGCCCCTCATCGAGAGCGGATTCTAGAAGCACTACAATATCAGAGCTCTCATCAGATGCTAACGCTTTAATGATGCTCACAACTTGTTGTACGACAGCTACTTTAGTGGCCTCAGATAAAGCGTCTGAGTCAACAAATTTCGTTATTGCGCTTCTTACTGAATCTCCAAGCAGCTCAGATTTAAGATAGATATCTAATAAACCAACCAAGGATCCATGAACCGCAACAAAGGTTGGTTTTCCTGTGTAGTTTTCTGGATGAGAAAGCCTATATAGGAAGTCCAATGACCGAGTGAATGCAACGGCCTTCTGCTTTTCCAAATTGCTAAATGCAGTGATTTCTAAACGAAGCCAATATTTTTGATCTCTGAGTGACTTCACTCCATGATTTTGAAGATGAGCAAGGTGATCAGCACTCACTTCAGGCCAGGCCTTTATTCCTTGTAAAAGGCCATTACGATAACCTTTCACTGTAACCTTGCTGGCCTTAATTGAGCCATTTTCGATTTTGTAGTGAAGCTCCATAAACTCCTGTTCTAACGCAGGAGATATATCGCAAAGCCTTTGTCTAGGATTGATCATCATCCCCCCTTAGCAAGTGCTGATAGTCACCAACCAGCCGCTCATCGATGCCGTCGAATATTGTGTCTGACCAACCTTTCATTTCGCTATCAAAGGTAACTGCACGAGCGAAGTTTAAATACTTCCGTGTTGTTGAGAAGTTTGAATGACCAAGTAACGCCATCAATTTAAACTCGATGAACCCAGGCTCTAAGCCTTTGTCGAGCATATATTTTGCAAGATTAGTTGCGTATGTTGAGCGCAAATCGTGAAAGCTCCGCTCAAGTACATAACCAGTGCGTGCCAGCTCTTTGCGGGCGAAAATCGCGGTATTACTAACAGATTTTTCAGAGATTCCTAAGCCAGAGCGGTTAATGAAAAGTGGTTTGTCGCAATCAGTTCCATTCTTCACTTCCCACTTCATAACTCTATGCATTCGTTCATTACAATTTCTGTAATGCCACAATCGCTGCATTAGAGTGCGCGGTATTAGTATCTGGCGCTCTTTATTCCCCTTGCCCGTGATAGTTGCATGATATGAAGGCACGGCACTTATTGATGGATCTACTACGTAAACTTCCAAAAATTTAGCAATTTCAAATGCTCTCATACCAGTGAAAAGGGCTAGATCTACCCACAGGCGTCTTGAGGAAGACTTGAGGTATTGAGTCCCATATAGAGCACTAAGCTCTTCAGTGGTATATGGCGATAATTGGTCACTGGACAGTGATTTCTGTCGGTATTTCTTCGGTATCGTTAGGTCGGATGTTTGAACAGTTATTCCAGATGAATGATGGGCCATAGAAAATATTGAGTTAATATCTGAGTGCTCGTTGCTGCGTTTAATATGTAACTGCTGATATTCAAACGGCAGTTTTTCTATAGTCCCTCTACGACGAGCCCACTCGTAAAATTGTCTAACATGGGTCATATACAAATTGGCGCTGTCGCGGCCTAGAGATTTTGCCTGGATCAAATCGATTAGAAACTTTCTAAACCGATAAACAGGCAGCCAATACTTGGCACGCTGTGTTGATGCCTGAGCAGTAACCTGACGCCAATCAACGTTTTCTTCTGAAATCCAATTCAGAAAAATACACAAAGAGTTTGCTATTGATTGCAGCGTCTTGAGAGAGATCCCGCCCAATGGGTTAGACCTAGCAGCTCGTTTAGGAGCGCGATGCAACCCCTTGTAGCGGTGCTCTAGGAATAAATTCATCTCCAGCGCATCAAACTGGCGGTCGTTCGACCAAATCAGAGGGAAATTATCCACCCAGTGGTCAGCTCGGTATTCAATAGCTCTAATTCCATGATCGTTTACCTCACCAGAGAACACTGGTAACGCCCCAACGTTGAATCTCACCTTATGAATGCTTACACTTTTTTTCTGCATCATCACCTATGACGTATTACACCTACCCAACAAAAAGCCCTTGAGCACTTTCTTTGCATCAAAGGCGATGAAACAACTTTAGCTTGACATTTAACCAGGATCAACAGATTATTTCTGCATCATTGACTATGAACAGGTGAAGGCTTGAAGCTGAAACAGATCGCAACCATCAATGCAGGCTACCCATTTCGGGGCAAAATCCCTGAAGTGCCAGGCTCTGCCGTGGTCGCGGTTCAGATGAAGGATGTCTCGCTAACCGAAGGGATTCGCTGGTCAGACTGCTTGGAAACAGAGCTAACCGGCAAGCGTGAACCCGACTACCTCACCACAGGTGATATTTTAGTGGCCGCTCGTGGTAGCCATAACTACGCCGTGCAGGTCGATCAGTTATTGGCTTCTGCGGGTAAGCAGGCCGTTGCTGCACCTCATTTTTTTGTGGTCAGCCTGAAGAAGAAAGACATCCTGCCCGAGTTTATGGTGTGGTTACTGAATCAGGCACCGGCTCAACGTTACTTTGAGCAAAATGCCGAAGGCACCCTAACAAAAAGTATTCGCCGCAGTGTGCTGGAAGATGCCCCTGTCGTTGTTCCGCCCCTTGCCAAGCAGCGAGCAATTATTGCGATGGCCAACACTTTGGGTGAAGAGCAGAGGCTGATACAGAGGCTAGTAAACAACGGTGAGCGCATGATGGGCGCAATCGCCAACGACTTATACCAGGCGCATGGCCACTAAACAGCCTGCACAACGAATTTAAGACTTGAACCGGGCCAGCCATTGATTGGCCCCACATAAAAGGAAGCAATGGATGAACGACAAGATTAACCAAGACAGCATCAACAAAGCGCTGTGGAACGCCTGCGATACCTTCCGTGGCACCATCAGCGCCGATACTTACAAAGACTTCATCCTCACCATGCTGTTCCTCAAGTACATCTCCGATGTATGGCAGGATCACTACGATGGCTACAAGGCCGAGTACGGCAACGAGCCGGAACTCATCGAAGAGATGATGAAAAACGAGCGCTTTGTACTGCCCAAAGCGGCTAGCTTCTACGCCCTGTACGAACGCCGTCACGAACCCGGTAATGGTGAGCGCATCGACCAGGCGCTGCACGCCATTGAAGAAGCCAACGGCACCAAACTAAAAGACGCCGGTAAAAGCGTGTTCCAGGACATTTCGTTCAACACCGACAAACTGGGTGAAGAGAAGCAAAAGAACACCATTCTGCGCCACCTGCTGGAAGACTTCGCCAAGCCCGAACTTAATCTCAAAACCAGCCGTGTTGGCACCTTGGATGTGATCGGTAACGCCTACGAATACCTGATTAAAAACTTCGCGGCCAGCGGTGGCCAGAAAGCCGGTGAGTTTTATACTCCGCCAGAAGTTTCGGATCTCATCGCCGAGCTGTTAGACCCACAACCGGGTGACAGCATCTGTGACCCGGCTTGTGGCTCTGGCTCGCTGCTGATGAAGTGCGGTCGCAAGGTCGTAGCGAATCACGGCAGCAAGCAATACGCCCTGTATGGCCAGGAAGCCATTGGCTCCACCTGGTCGCTGGCCAAAATGAACATGTTTCTGCACGGCGAAGACAATCACAAAATTGAATGGGGCGACACCATTCGTAACCCCAAGCTGCTCGATAAAAACGGCGACCTGATGCTGTTTGACATCGTGACCGCCAATCCACCGTTTTCCTTAGATAAATGGGGCCACGACGAAGCCGAGCACGACAAGTTCAGCCGCTTCCGCCGTGGCGTACCGCCAAAAACCAAAGGCGACTACGCCTTTATCCTGCACATGATTGAAACGCTAAAACCAAAAAGCGGAAGAATGGGCGTTGTTGTGCCGCATGGCGTGCTATTCCGTGGCTCGTCTGAGGGAAAAATTCGCCAGCAACTGATTGACGAAAACCTGCTCGATGCGGTGATCGGCCTACCCGAGAAGCTGTTTTACGGCACAGGCATTCCGGCGGCAATCCTGATTTTCAGGAAGAACAAAAGTGACGATAACGTCATGTTCATCGATGCCAGCCGTGACTTCAAAGCCGGAAAAAACCAGAACCTGCTGACTGAGGAGAATATCGCCAAGATTGTAGCTACCTATCACGCCGGTAACGATGTGGAAAAATACGCCTATGTGGCGAGCCTCGAAGAGATTAAAGAGAACGATTACAACCTGAATATCCCGCGCTACGTCGATACCTTTGAAGAAGAGGAAGAAATCGACCTGATGGCGGTGCGTGCCGAACGTGAGCAGCTAAAAGCCCAACTGACTGAGCTGGAAACCGAGATGGCAAAGTATCTTGAGGAGCTTGGTTATGGTGCCTAAGGGATGGCTTAATCGAAGTATTGAAAATAATATAACATTCTCAGGTGGTTCCCAACCTCCACGAGAGGTATTTATTGATGAACCTAAAGAAAACTATATAAGATTGATTCAAATTAGAGACTATAAGACGGATAAATATGCCACTTATATTCCTAAAAATCTTGCGAAGAAGTTTTGTTCTCCATCAGATGTTATGATTGGCCGTTACGGCCCACCTATTTTTCAAATTCTTCGAGGAATAGAAGGCGCTTATAATGTAGCACTTATCAAAGCATCGCCTAAAAATGGTGTTGACAATGACTACATGTATTATTTCTTGAGTCGTGAATCTCTACTTAGAGTGATTGAATCACACTCGCAGAGAACATCAGGTCAAACTGGCATTGAAATGGATGTATTGAAATCATATCCAATGCCATTGCCCCCTTTGTCAGAGCAAAAGAAAATCGCCAAAATCCTCTCCACCTGGGATAAGGCCATCACCACCACCGAACAACTGCTCTCCAACAGCCAGCAGCAGAAAAAAGCCCTAGAACAACAACTACTAACCGGCAAAAAACGCCTAGGCATGCCTGCTAATGGTTACGATTTTAAGAAAACTCGATATGGGATTATTCCTAAAGATTGGGAATATCCAGCGATAAAGGATGTTTGCACTCAGGTGACTGAGAAAAATACAGAATCTGCTGACTACCCGGTTCTCTCATGCTCCAAGTACGATGGCTTTGTTGACTCACTCAAATACTTCAAAAAGAAAGTTTACAGTGATGATACCTCTGGCTATAGGCTCATTCACCGTGGTTGCTTTGGCTTTCCATCTAACCACGTTGAGGAGGGATCTATTGGGCTACAGAACCTCTACGATACTGGCATCGTAAGCCCTATTTATGTCGTCTTTAGAGCAAAGCCGAAAAAAGTAGACAACACCTATCTTTACGCAGTTTTAAAGACTGATCACTACCGGCAGATATTCGGTGCAGCCACTAATGCATCTGTTGATCGTCGAGGAAGTCTACGTTGGAAAGAGTTCAGCTTGATTCATGTGCCACTTCCACCGTTAGAAGAGCAGCAAAGAATCTCGACTGTACTAGCCACCGCTGATCAGGAAATCAGCGCCTTGCAACAAAAGCTAGATGCCTTGAAGCAAGAGAAAAATGCCCTCATGCAGCAGCTACTCACGGGTAAGCGCCGTGTCGTCATAGAGTAAAGGAAGACAAAATATGAACACCGAGGTTGTAAATGATTTAAATAAGTGGGTTTCAGAGCGCCCTCAGTGGCTCCAGATTGCAGCTACTCGGCTACTTCAGCAGTCTGAGCTTACTGACAATGACATCTCTGAGCTCGCAAAACTTTGCCAGCAGGAAGCCGACGGTAAGCTGTCCAAAACAACCTGTTCTTTTCCTGCTACCGCATTCTCCCAGGGCGCAGCAGGCTCCTTGCGATTGTGTTCGATCAGTGAAATCGAAGGAGTAAACGCCCTTGCTCCGAAAAAACCACTTGAGTTTGGTAAGGGCAATATCACGATTGTTTATGGCAACAACGGGGCAGGCAAGTCCGGTTACGTCAGACTCCTCAAACATGTATGTGGTGCCCGCGTGGCGGGCACCCTCCATCGCAATGTCTATAAGCCTGACTCTGTCGCACAGAAGGCCTGCATTTCGTTTGAGCAAGACGGTGTGCCGAAGACTCATACCTGGTCTGGTCAAAGCATCTGTGATGAGCTAACTAGCGTTGATATTTTCGACACCTCATTTGGTAAGGTCTTTGTCAGCAGCGAAGACGAGGTGAGCTACGAGCCACCAGTTCTATCGTTCTTCAGTTCGCTCATCCTCACATGCGAAAAGGTCGCATCGACATTAGACAACGAGGCCAACCGGCACCAGTCCAAAAAGCCAATTATTCCGGCCGATAAGAAGGTAACTCCTGAAGGAATCTGGTACGAGTCCATCAATGACCAGACTACCACCCAGGACATCGACAAGCATTGCGCATTTAGCAGTGCTGATGATACCGAAATGCAAGCGCTGCAGCAGCGCCTTGCTGAACAGGCTCCTGCAGAAAAGGCGAGGCAGCTGAGAAAGCAGAAACAGCATATCGACACACTGGTCCAGGATGCCCAAAAGTATCTGAATCAATTATCGGACGATAATTACCGGCGGATCGTTGCGGCCAAGAAGAAGTCGATCCTTAAGAAGACTGCGGCAAACACGGCGGCGCAAAAGGTGTTCTCCGGCAGCGAGCTAGAAGGCATAGGCTCCGATGTCTGGAAAGAGCTTTGGGAAGCCGCCCGGAGCTATTCCCTATCTGCTGCCTATAAAGAAGCCGAATATCCGAATATTATCGATGGTTCCCGTTGTGTCCTGTGTCACCAGAGCTTGTCCCAAGAGGCTAAGGAGCGATTGACCTCCTTTGAAAATTTCGTGAAGGGCGAACTGCAGAAAGCTGCATCCGATGCAGCCAAGGAATACGAGACCACCAGTCAAGTTATCGAGGCGCTACCGACATCGGAGACGCTGAAGACACGTATCGATGCGGCCGACATTCGACAGGCTGACGTCGTTAGCCAGATCACTGATTTCTTTGCTCAATTACAGGCAAGAAAAGACCTACTCCCTGGGATAGATTCCGAAGAAGCCGTTCCCAACCCTATACCCTCACCTAAGTGGATCGAAGAAGCCAACACTCAGTCGAAAAGCCTCGATGAACTCGCGGCAAAATATGATGAAGATGCCAAAAGCGATAATCGTGAGGAGATCAGGAGGAAGCTAAACAGCCTGCAGGCCAGAAAGTGGTTGTCTGAACACCGCGCCGCCATTGATGAAGACGTAACCCGATTGAAGCTGCTGAACCAGATCAAGGCGGCTAAAAAATCCGCTGATACGACAGTTTTATCAAGAAAGAAAGGCGAGTTGGCAGAAGCCTTGATCACGGATGCGTTCGTACAAAGGTTCAAGGCGGAGCTCAAGGCCTTGGGCGCATCTCAGGTGAAGGTTGAGCTCGTGAAATCAAAAGTATCCAAGGGCCGAGTCCTGCATAAGCTCCAGCTTCGGGGGGCCTCTCAGAATGGCCTCGCCGATGTTCTGAGTGAGGGAGAAAATCGGATCGTTTCCATTGCGGCTTTTTTGGCCGACGTAACTGGCAAGAACAACCAGGCCCCGTTTATCTTTGACGATCCAATATCCTCACTCGACCAAAGCTATGAAGAGGCCGTGGTTCAAAGACTGATCGAGCTGTCTAAGGACAAGCAGGTCATTGTCTTTACTCACCGCCTGTCCTTACTCGGTACGGTTCGATATTTTGCCGAGAAAAAGACCATCAAGCCAGATGTGGTGAGCATCCGCTCTGCAGACTGGGGGACCGGAGAGCCCGCTCCCATTCCACTTTCACAGAACGATATCAAAACCGCCCTGAACACACTCATGAATCAGCGGTATCAGGATGCAAAGAAGGCAAGTGAAAACGGCGAGTTTGAGTATGCAGAAATCTTGCTGAAATCAATATGCAGCGACTTCAGGATATTGGTGGAGCGCTCTATTGAAAATGATCTGCTTTGCGGGGTAGTTCAAAGATTTCAGCGGCCGGTCAATACCTTGAAGCTCAAGGAAATGGCCAAATTGAAAGACGTGGATTGCAATCTCCTTGATTCCCTCATGACCAAATACTCAGGCTTTGAACATTCACAGCCAACAGAATCGCCAGTGGAACTTCCGAAGCCAGACGATCTTCTGGCCGATATGACTTCATTAAAAACCTGGCGTGAAGAATATTTGAAGCGAGCGACACTTTAATTTTATACGCACCTCGGGTATCAGGGGTTGATGAGAGACAACGAATGACACAATACACGCCCAAATTTCAGGAAGAATACAGTGCCAAGTTACCGGCGCTGACGTTGTTGACCAGCCTCGGGTGGTCGTTCCTCCCTCCTGAACTCGCGTTAGCCGCCCGTGGTGGTAAAGCCGATGAAGTGGTTTTACGCAATGTGCTGCGCAGCGAATTGAAGAAGCGATCGTTTAACTTTGCTGGGAAGAGCTACCCGCTGTCTGAAAAGGCTATCGACAACCTGATTGCCGAGGTGTGTAGCCCAGCACTAAATGAAGGCTTGTTAACTGCTAATGAGCGTCTGTACAACCACCTGCTGTATGGCATCTCGGTCACTGAGTTTGTGGATGGCAAAAAGGCCAGCCCGACCGTTGCGCTGATTGATTGGCAGAACCCCGCCAACAACAGCTTTGTATTCACCGAAGAGTTTACGGTTACCCGCTCGGGGGGAGTGGAAAGCCGCAGACCGGATATTGTCTGCTTTGTGAACGGTATTCCCCTGGTTGTGATTGAGGCGAAACGCCCCGATGGCAATGCCAAGAAAGGCCCCACCATTGACGAAGGCATTTCGCAAAGCCTGCGTAACCAGCGCCATGATGAAATCCCGTTACTGTTCGCCTATAGCCAGATGCTGCTTTCCATAAACGGCAACGAAGGCCGTTATGGTACCTGTGGCACGCTCGCAAAGTTCTGGGCCGCCTGGCGTGAAGAAGACATCACAGATGCTGAGATGTACGCCATCAAAAACAAAACGCTCAAAACTGAGCAGTTAGCAGGCTTATTCAGGCACCGTCCGGCAAAAGACCTAGATTGGTACCAGAGCCTGACCGCTGCGGGAGAACTGGCTGTTACTGGGCAAGATCAATTACTGATCAGCTTGTTAAGCCCTACTCGGTTGCTGGAGATGACCCGTTACTTCACCTTGTTCGATAAAAAGGCTGGCAAAATTGTCGCCCGTTATCAGCAGGTGTTTGGTATTAAGCGACTGATTGAGCGCATCAATACCCGAAGTAGCACTGGTGGCCGTGAAGGCGGTGTGATTTGGCATACCACAGGTTCGGGTAAGTCATTCACTATGGTGTTTTTAAGTAAGGCGCTGATCTTGCACGAAAGCCTGAAGCAATGCCGTATTGTGGTGGTGACTGACCGGGTAGACCTGGAAACCCAGCTGAGCAAAACCTTTGCCTCGGGCGGTGAACTGGCCGGTAAAAAAGACAAAGAAGCAGCAATGGCCACCTCTGGTAAACGCCTGGCTGAACAGATTGGTAAAGGCACAGAGCGGATCATCTTCTCACTGATCCAGAAGTTTAATACCGCTACCAAAATGCCAGAGTGTGTAAACAACAGCTCTGACATTATTGTGCTGATTGACGAAGGCCACCGCAGCCAGGGCGGTGAAAACCACATCCGTATGAAGCAGGCGCTGCCGAATGCTGCCTTTGTCGCCTTCACCGGCACACCACTGTTAAAAGACGACAAGACCACCAATAAGTTTGGCCCCATTGTGCATGCTTACACCATGCAACGCGCGGTGGAAGACCAGACTGTTACACCTCTGCTATATGAAGAGCGCATTCCCGACCTAGATGTGAATGAACGTGCCATCGACAGTTGGTTTGAGCGTATTACCGAAGGGCTTTCAGACGAGCAAAAGGCCGACCTAAAGCGCAAGTTTGCCAAAAAAGGCCAGGTATACGGTGCGGATGACCGCATTCGTTTGATTGCCCTGGATATTGCCAACCATTTCGTAAAGAACATCGACGAAGGTTTGAAAGGCCAGTTAGCCTGCGACAGTAAGGCCTCTGCGATCAAGTACAAAAAGTATCTGGACGAAGCAGGCTTGTTTGAATCTGCCGTTGTGATGAGCCCGCCTGATAGCCGTGAAGGCAATACCGCTGTCGATGAAGCCACCACACCGGAAGTGACCCAGTGGTGGAAAGACAATATTGGCAGCCAAGATGAACAAGCTTACACCAAACACCTGATAGAACGCTTCGACAAAGATGATTCACTGAAGATACTCATCGTAGTTGATAAGTTACTCACCGGCTTTGATGAGCCGAAAAACGCCGTGCTCTATATCGACAAGCCCCTGAAAGAGCACAACCTGATCCAAGCGATTGCACGGGTAAACCGACTACACCCGAAGAAAAAGTTTGGTCTGCTCATCGACTATCGCGGCATTCTGGCTGAGCTGGATACCACCATCCAGAAATATCAGGATCTGGCCTCCCGCACTCAGGGCGGTTACGACATCAATGATATTGCCGGCCTCTACAACCAGATGAGTACCGAGTACAAGCGCCTGCCACAGCTGTATAAGCAGCTATGGGCGATATTCGATGGCGTGAAAAACAAGAACGACATTGAGCAATTGCGTCAGGTACTGGTACCAAAGATTGAAGAGAGAGATGGTGAGCTGGTTGACGCACACCTCAAGGTACGTGAAGACTTCTACGAAGCCCTGACAGCCTTCGCCAGCTGCTTGAAGGTAGCGCTGCAATCCGCCACCTTCTTTGAAGACAAGAGTTTTAGCGACGAGGATCGTCGCCACTACAAAGAAACGGTTAAGCAATTCTCCAGCCTGCGCCAACTGGTGCAGCAAGATGCCGGTGAGAGGATTAATTACGACGAATACGCCGAACAAGTGAAAAAACTGCTTGATAAGCATGTGGTAGGCGTAGAGGTTAAAGAACCCGGTGGCGCTTATGAAGTGGGCAAGATGGGACAAAAGCAACAGCCAGAAGACTGGAGCGAAGATAAAACCCGCAACGAAACCGACATTATCAAAACCCGTGTGACACGTATGATTGAGCAAGAGCTGCGGGATGACCCTTACGCTCAGGAAGCGTTCTCCAAGCTATTGCGCCAGGCCATTGAAGAGGCCGAAAAGCTATTCGACCATCCACTGAAACAGTACATGCTGTTCCGTGAATTTGAAGAGCAAGTTCAAGACAGGCGCTTAAACGACATACCTGATGCATTTGCCGGTAATCGCCATGCTCAGGCCTATTTCGGTGTTTTCAAAAAGGTATTGCCGGAAGCCTTAGCTGTGCTCGACCAGCAAGTTCAGGATAAATGGATCAAAGTTGCCTTTGAAATTGACCAGGCGGTAGAAACCTCTGTCGCGGAAAACTCTATCAATCCACAGAACATCGAAGCCGACATTCGTAAAAAGCTACTGCCACGCATGTTCCAGGAATGCAAAGCCATTGGTGGCGGTATGGATCAGGCCAAGAAGATTGTTGAGATGATTGTTCAAATCACTCGTGTGGGCTTGAGCGGGGTTTAATATGAAAATTTATTTTTCTGATTTTTTTGAAGTTTCGCCCAAAGAGCTAGAGGCATATGGTGCATTTGACCCTTCATTAATCAATGACCTTCCCCTTTTCATTGACCCTTTCCTCTTATTCAATAGCGACAAACCGGAATATCAGAAACTACATGATGACATTATCCAATATGTTGCATTTCTGCGTGACCGTTCTGAAAAGGAAGGAATCAGCAAAGGGTTAATAAAAGCATGGTTCTTATTCCCAGAAGTAAAACAAACATGGTTTGGTTACAGCAAAATTGGCAATGGTGGTAGCGGCCTTGGCCAGAAGTTCGCTAAATCTCTTAACGAAAACCTAAACACAGTATTTACGAATTTTGGCACTGAAGAGATTACCAACGGTAGCCACCTTGAGAAGCTTTGCTTAATCAGAGATGGCGTTGGAAGGGATAATATAAGCGACTTCACGACCAATCTCATCAAAAGATTTTTACTTGATTACACCCAAGCATTCGCCCTAGAGCATATTGATGCTAAGTTTTTATCTAATCACCTTGTGGATAAAGTCGAGTTTAACTACAAGACAAGATCATGGATTTCGAAAACCTATACGCTACCAACATTTCAACAGGATTATGTACTTTTAACTCCGAAAGACATTCTTACGAAAGATGAAAACTGGATTAACAAGTCCGATATGATTGGTGACTTTAGAGGGGTGCTAGAAAGTATTCCAAATGACCAATTAAGAGCGCAGTTGAATGACTACCTGGCCAGGATGCTTCCTGAAGATCCAGATAAAAAAGAGTTTGACAAAGCCGTCGTAAGTACGATTATAAAATTCCCCCAATATATTGACTATTTCATAAAGCTCAAAGAAGAGAATGGCGATCAGGCTGTTAAGCTTAGCGAGTTAAAGGTAAATGAGACAGAGTACCTGTTCATTCAAAAAGTTAAAGAGCTTGTAAGCAGCCTAGAAAAAGACACGAAGTTTTATGATCAACCATCAAATTCCTTAGACGAAGCGTATCAGCGTGTTATCTTTCTAAAGCAGATGATTGAGAACAATGATGGCTACAGGTTTTTCTATGTAAAAGGAAATCCAATAAAACGAGAGCAAGACCTTCAGCTCCTATTCAAGCTTACATGGTTTGCCAGTAAATATGATGTAAATGCAGAAGTTAATAATGGTCGAGGGCCCGTTGATTTTAAAATATCAAACGGGAGTAAAGATAAATCTCTCGTTGAGTTTAAGCTGGCTTCAAACAAAAAGCTAAAGCAAAACCTGAAACACCAAGTTGAAATTTATGAGGCTGCAAACTGCACCCATCAGTCAATTAAAGTCATTATCTTTTTCAGTGATTCCGAGCTTGAATCCGTCAGCAAGGTTATGAGGGAGTTAAAACTAAAAGAGGACAAAGGCTTTGTATTAATTGATGCACGCCCGAACAAAGTATCAGCTTCAAATGTAAGAGACTTGTTTGAAAATGACTGATTCAACGCGCTTTGAATTCCACTACGGCGATCATCTTATCCCGTTCGAACGAGTAACGAGAAGATCAGTCTCAAATAGAATACTAATCAAAGTTCATCCAGATTGCAGGGTAATCGTGTCGAGTCCCGAAGATGCCAACAATGATGCGGTTCTTTCTGCTGTTAAGAAGCGTGGGCGTTGGATATACGAACAGCTTCGGGATTTCCGTAAACAACTTGAATTCACCACCCCTCGGCAATACATCAGTGGTGAGAGCCATTACTACCTGGGAAAACAGTACCTGCTGAAAGTGATTGAAGCGCCTGAGCAGGTTCAAGGCGTGAAACTACTACGTGGCAAACTTGAAGTATCAGTACGAGCGAAGTCCACCGACAAGGTGAAAGAGCTACTAACAGACTGGTACAAAGCGCGGGCTAAGGAAACCTTCGCCAAGCGTCTCGATGCCATGCTGGAACAAGCCCTTTGGGTAGAGGAACGACCGCCGCTGCGCATTCTGACGATGCAAACTCAATGGGGCAGCTGCTCACCCAATGGCCGAATCACCCTGAACCCTCACCTGGTTAAAGCGCCTCGTGAGTGTATTGACTACGTGATCCTGCATGAGCTTTGCCACATCGCCGAACATAACCACAGCGAGCGGTTCTACCGGCTAATGGGCCAGGTAATGCCAAAGTGGGAAAAGACGAAAGAACGACTGGATGGGATGGCTTCTGTTATCGCAAATTGATTACTGAATTCATAGGAGCAAACAAATGCACGACTACGCAATATTTGGGCACAGCAGAGCCACTATAGGGAGATGGCTCGGTGTTGCATCTGTAATTTTAACAGGTGCTGTTTCTTCGTTATTGGTTTGGCTTTATGAAGCGACAAACATAGAAGCATTCGCAACTGCCATAATAACGCCAGCCATAATTTATTTTGTCCTTCACTACTGTTTTGACCAGTTTGGATGGAAAATTCCGTTCTTTAGCATCCCAAATATTAGTGGCATATGGTCAGTGAAAGGTGAAACGCTAAATGAAGACGGTTCTACAAAGTACAACTGGGACGCCGAAATAGATATCGAACAAACTTGGGAAAAAATCTCTATAACATTAAAAACGCCAAAGAGTTCAAGCGAAAGCTATACCGCAACTCTTGGCAAAAAACCAGGAACAAAGAGCGGTTGGATTCTTCACTATAGTTATACGAATAACCCTGACACCGATCAATTTCATGAATTGAATTCTCACAAAGGCTATTGCGAATTAGTTTTTAACAAAGATTTAAACCAAGGTGAAGCCGCTTACTTCAATAGTAACGGGAGAAGGACTTTCGGAAAAATGACTTTAAGGAAAGAACAATAATGATCAACTTTGAAAGCAGACTAGCAAACCTAAAGAACCGCCGCCAAGGGACTGCCGAAAGAGATCGCCTGGAAAAAGGCATGTATTCTTACTATGGCGATCTAAGACCGGCAGAGGCGCATGAAAAGCTACATGAAAATGCTGCGATAAAATATGTAATTGGTTCAATGGCGGCAGTGAGCCAAGAGTCTACAAAAGTTTCGAAAGACGAGGGTGAGCGAGTAGCGTCAACACTGATTGACATGCTCAAAACGTCAGGAATCAATGCAGAAGCTAGAATGCAAGGCTCTGTTGCATTGGATATTCATATCGAAGGTCATTCTGACGTAGATATGTTGATACTGAAATCGGACGTAATTACAGTCCAAGGACCAGCTTTGCCCGGTACCTACTACTCAGATTCAAGCGATACTCGGCCAATGGTTGATATTGTAAGAGAGTTGAGACTTCAGTCGGAAGCGAAACTCAAGTCTCGTTATCATGCCGCAGAAGTAAACACTAGCGGAGCCAAGTCGATTGCCCTGAGTGGTGGTAGCCTTAGACGAAAAGTGGATATCGTTCCAAGTAGTTGGCACGACACACATGACTACCAAAGATCAAAGCTTGCGCACTTCAGAGCAGTAAAAATTTACGACAAAGACAATCATGATTTAATTGAGAACAAGCCTTTTCTTCACATCAAGAAGGTAAATGACAGAGACACTCAGTACAGCGGCAACCTTAAAAAAGTAACTCGGCTAATGAAAAACATCATTGCCGACATGCCAGATTATAAGAAATCAAAAGCAAAAAAACTTACTAGTTACGACATTGCTGCGATTGCCTATTCTATGAACGAGAGTTTGTATTGCAGCCAATACTTACCTCTAACACTTCTCGAAAATCTGCGCTCATATTTGCTAATAATTTCGTATATTGATGAAAGAAGAAACTCGCTAATAGCCCCTGATGAGTCAAGAAAGATATTCAACGCTGAAGAAAAAGTCGAGGCACTAAGGATACTCTACAACGAAGTAAATGACCTTGCTGAAGCTGTTCAAAAGGCCATTAACCCTTTGAAAGAAAAATATGATGGCGATGTATTACGAAATCGACAAGTGGTTTTTTTCTAGCCGATTGAATGCCCTTCTTGCAAAGAAGGGCGTCATACTTAGTCAGAAATCAAATCTGAAACTGACACCCTTAAAGCTTCAGATATCTGATAGATTTTAGTGAGTGTAATGTTCTGATCACCGCGTTCAATATGTCCCATATAACTCCGGTCTATCCCTGCTAGATCGGCCAAGGCTTCCTGCGACAACCCCTTCTCTTTCCTTATCTGGCGAACTTGTTCCCCAAATGCGACTAAACGTGGATCTTTCATGATTGCTCTGTTCAAAAGACAGAACTATCACCAAGTAGTGAATATATCACCACGGGATATATCGCTCATTTTATGTATTTTTGCGGTACGCTTAACCAATCAAATGGAAAATGGGATGAGCGTATGTGGAGCAACAAGCAACAAAATCAACTGGAAAGAATCCTGAATCACCCAGGCATCAGATTCAGAAAAGTCAGCAAATACAAGTGCCTAATCAATTACAAAGACCGAAAATGGTACTTATGGCCTCGGTCTGGGCGATATAAGAAGATCTCATCAAACGGCGCAGTATCAGAAATCTTCATGGGTGAACTATCAGATTTCTATCACCGATACCTAACTGAGGAACTTGATTTACCAGAAAACTTTGGCAAGACCTGGTCTAAAGATGATGAAGAGGTGCTGTACGACATGATTGAACTGGCCTGCACATGCAGGCAAATGGCCGAGGAGCTAAGACGCAACCCTGCCAGTGTCGCAACGAGACTAGCTAAGTATCTGGATGATGAGAGTCTTCAAGACCGGCTTAATGAAGATACGTATGATGTGCCTGTAAAAGAGCTGATCGACTGGGACTAAGCCGCTAAGCTTGTAACACTAATCTGGAAACTACCAAGGTGGCATTTGTTCGCACATGATGAAGATGACATTGTGTAAAACTGCCCTTTGGATTTACCTGACTCTGTAGCAAAGTGACGCATCAAATATTCATAGGCATCACCCAGCAGATCGTCTCCGTCAACGCGGTTGGCTGAGAGATCCAACCCTTCGAAGATTGCCACCAGCTTGGAAAGGCGGTCGATCATCTCCTTGCCTTTACCCAGCTTGTCTTCATCATTGAAGTCGGCAATGTCGATAACACCTTTCAGGTCGTTAGCTTCAGCCAGTAATCTGATGGTTTTGTTAATTTTCTCGCCAATTTCTTTGTTGCCCTTGAGAGCAACCATATCGTCGAAACTTGCACCTTCCGGCACTTCAATCATCGCGTAAGGGTTGCCCTTAGCTTTGTCAGAGACGTACTTCATAAACAGTAGAGTCAACACATAGTCTTTGTACTGTGAAGCATCCATTCCGCCACGCAACTCGTCGCAGCTCGCCCAAAGGGAGGAGTAAAGTTCGTTCTTCTTGATAGCCATATGGTTTCCGGTGAAAACAATGCATGTAACGCGGCAAAGAGGTGACGACACAATCGTCCAAATAGTTTCTGCCCCGTAAGAATTTACGAGAGAGTTTATCAAGTTGGTGGGGCTTCGACCATGGACGTCTGTACATCAAATTCAGATATTGCTGTAGATAAAAAGGTAAGTTTCACTTAGACGTGAAGTAGGGAAATTATGGTAAAGGGCTATTTGTACTTCAACGCCGCTACGGGTGAAGTTGAGCTGGCTAAGGTGATGAATAACCAAGTTAATTTACTCCGTCTCGATTAGCACCTCCTGATAATCAAGCGGCGTTTTTTCGTAATAACCCATTAAGCCATGTCTCATCCCTGTCCGGGCGGTTATCCTGAGTCGCCCACAGCGAAGCTATCTCCATCCCCGGAACCGCCCTCAGCAACTCCCGCAGCCCCTCTTCATCCAGGTACGTAAACCGTCTTTCACCCTGCACCCGCTCACCGTTGCCATACTTAAAGGACACATACCATACGCCGCCAGGTTTAAGCGCATCCGCAAACTTCTGCATTACTGTAGACAACTCAGAAGAGGGGACATGCAGCAAAGAGGCACAGCACCAGATCCCATCGTACTGCGCTTTACCGTCGATCTCTGAAAATGTCATCAACTGCACGGGTAACCCGGTATGTTGCCTTGCCAGCTCCACCATCGCGGAAGAGGCATCAAAAGCATCCACCAGATAACCCATCTCATGAAATGCCTTTGCGTCCCGGCCTGAACCGCAGCCCGCATCCAGAACCCGTCCACCGTCAGGCAGTTGTTGGGTAAAGGCCTCGTAGAGCGAGGTCATATCGACATTGACCGTGCCATCGAAGAAATCTTGTGCGTGGTTCTGATAGTAGTGAAGTGTCATTAAAACGTTGCCTCGCCTTCCGCGTTGGGTTTCCAGGTATGGATAAGTTTGTCCAGCGCGGCCTGCCAGTTACGCTGGAGAAAGCTTATCCGTGCTTCAGGACGTTGCCCTGTCTGTTGAACAATCGTCTCATGCAACGGCAGTTTGCTCTGAATAAAATACTCATTGCGGGTGTGTAACCGCTGCAGGAGCCTGAGCTCGGGAATGCGTGCCGACTTGCCTTCGACGCCACGGTTACAACATCGACAGGACAGTACTAAGTTCCATACGCCGTTAATGTTGTTCACTTCTTTGCGGGCAGCCCAGGGAATAAAGTGGTCGACGTCCGCCAGAGCTGCGTCTCCCGGTACCAGGCTGATGGGTTTGAAGCAGTAAAAACACCGTCCTTTCTGGTAACCATTCAGGCTGTCGCGACAGCTGGTGATGTCTACGCGACGCGCGTTCACCCGTGTGAACAGCAACTGATTATCTTCGTCGAACTCCACGCCCACAAGGTTACGTGAAATCCCCATCGACCAGGCCTGTTCCACCAGGTTCCAGCGGGCATTGGTTTCAAAAGCGAGGTTTTTATACTGCAGGCGTTCACTCAGTAAAAAGAAGTTATCCGTCAGGCGGATCCCATTATTAGTTTTGCGCTCATCAAGGAAAAAACGCTTATCGATCTCGTTCTGGTTCACGTAATGAAAGGCATCGATCACGTTGTTAAAGCCAAGGCGTACCGTCGCTTCAATGAGCTGAGCATGGGTGATTTCACCTCTGTTGAATTTCAGGCAGGTTTCCAAAAACTGACTGCTGCAGGAGGTGATCTGTTTTGGCGTATGCTTCAGGTGCTCGCAAAGATAGCGGCTGAACGGTACGGCAAGCAGGTCGAGCGTAATCAAATCGCTGCCCGTCTTATCCACTTCATACAATGCTGACGCCAGCGCAAATTTGTAAGATGCGACGTTTCTTCCAAAGAGGATCACACCACGCCAGTAGTTCTCAAGCGTCGGATCGGCCTGATAAAATTCCATCGATGAAGTCCTGTTACGGTTGGCTGGGCAGGGCGTTACTAAAGCCTGTAACGGGATCACATAACAAAATCAGGGTGATGTAAATCGTTAATCTATAGGTTTGATGAATTTTTGAGAGGTCTGAGAGGAGGGTGTTGAGGCAACCGATGCGGCAATAGTGTCAGGTTCGCAAACGAAAAGATATCTGGAGGAGACGAGATGAAATGATTTTCAGGCCGAAGCGTTGTTGTTTCTCGAATTAAAAAATACCTACCGTTATTTCCTGAATCCCCCTCGCAAATTCCAAATTTCCCCCACATCAAACCGCTGTATTTATATTCAGCCCTGTATAATGGTCACCAGAAATTACGCCGAACGGCAAAGGAAATATTGAAGAATATTTGAAGAGAGAATTCGCGATATGAAGGTGCTGCAACACCCCCATACCGCTAACCACAACCAACTATAAGGGAGTTGAAAATGGCTGCGACGAATTTTAAGCCAGAGTTTACTATTTGCAAAACAGAATCAGACGCTTTCACCGGCATGATTGAAAACCGCGAGCTGGTACGCAAAAACAGCGCCCGCCGTCTTCACGGCAACCAGCCCAACGCGGCACCCATTCATCCCCGCGCGGAAACGCCGCAGGACAGTGCCGCCTGCTGCGAGCTGTATGCTCGCATAGACATGAAATATCTTCTACTGGGCGGAGACTGGTTAACCCGTGCAGGCTTTATCAACGGTATGCCGGTGAAAATCCGCGCCATGAAAGACTGTATTGTGATTACGCCACAACATACAAGAGAATTATGGGGATGCCTGGAAGGTATGAGCGTAGTGAATATAAATAAACAGAAAGTCGCGCAGTGGTTAAAAACGTTTCCGGGTGCGTTAAATGACACCGGTGATATTCCGGTGATTAAGCGTAACGCCTGATAAATATCCCGGCCTTGCGCCGGGATTATTATTTAAGCTGTGTTTTAAAACACCGGCACCCCCAGCCCAACCTTCACCTCCCTCAACGTCCCTTGCGTCACCCCCTGCGCCCGTTCGGTCCCGCGCTTCAGCATCGCCATCAGCTCGCCCCTGTCACGCATATACATCGCCCTCCGCTCCCGCATCGGCGCAATCAGCTCCTGCAGGCACGCCTCCAGCTCGTTCTTACAAACCCGGTCCCCAAGCCCACCCGCCTGATAGTGCGCCTTCATCGCCGCCACTTTCTCCTTGTCCGGATGAAACGCATCGAGATACGTAAACACCACGTTCCCCTCAATCTGCCCCGGGTCGCTCACCTTCAGGTGGTTCGGGTCGGTGTACATGGCGCTTACCGCGCGATGGATGGTCTCTTCGCTGGCCGAAAGGTGCAGCGTGTTGCCGAGCGATTTCGACATCTTGGCGCTGCCGTCGATGCCGGGCAGGCGGCTGGTGTCGCTCAGCATCGCCTTGCAGTGGCGCAGCACCGGGGCGGGCAGCAGGCTATTCATCTTGTGCACAATCTCGTTGGTCTGCTCAATCATCGGCAGTTGGTCGTCGCCGACGGGCACGCACTCGGCCTTAAACGCGGTGATGTCCGCCGCCTGGCTGATGGGGTAGGCCATAAACCCGACCGGCAGCGAGCGGGCGAAGCCCTTCTGTGCAATCTCGTTTTTCACCGTCGGGTTACGCTCCACGCGGGCGACGGTGACGATGTTCATATACAGCATCGTCAGCTCGGCGAGAGCGGGCAGGGCGGACTGCAGGCAGATCGTGGTCAGGTTCGGGTCGATGCCGGCGGCGAGGTAGTCGGCCAGCACTTCGGGAATGTTGTCGCGGATCTTTTGCGGGTTGCTGCCGTTGTCGGTCAGCCCCTGCAGGTCGGCAATCAGCACAAACTGGTTGTGCGTCTGCTGGAGCGCCACGCGCTGGCGCAGCGATCCGACGAAGTGGCCGAGGTGCAGCGGGCCGGTTGGGCGGTCGCCGGTGAGGATAGTTGGTGCGTTCATAAAGACTCCTTAATGTGCAGTTGCCGAAAGGGGTCTTAGATGTGAGAAAGCCGCCTTTCGGCGGCTATCTGAAAATGGGGAAAACTACTCCGTGCCGCCTTTAAGAAGGCAGCCACCAGCGGTTTACGGTGAGCACGGCGTGGTTTATGTTCATGCTTTTACCGTACCACGTCCGGCGCGAAAAACAAAAGGGCACGTCATGCTGCAATCACTCAACCACCTGACTATCGCGGTCAGCGACCTGCAAAAAAGCGTCACCTTCTGGCACGAGCTGCTGGGGCTGACCCTGCACGCCCGCTGGAATACCGGGGCCTATCTCACCTGCGGCGATCTGTGGGTCTGCCTGTCGTACGACGAGGCGCGTCAGTACGTGCCGCCGCAGGAGAGCGACTACACCCACTACGCGTTTACCGTCACAGAAGAGGATTTTGAACCGTTTTCGCACAGGCTTGAGCAGGCGGGCGTCACCGTCTGGAAGCAGAACAAAAGCGAGGGGGCGTCGTTCTATTTTCTCGACCCGGACGGGCACAAGCTGGAGCTGCACGTGGGCAGCCTCGCCGCGCGGCTGGCGGCGTGTCGCGAGAAGCCCTATGCGGGCATGGTGTTTACCTCAGACGGGGCTTGAGGCGCGCACCTTCAGCCTGCCCGCCAGCGTCACGTGCGTGGCGGCATCTTCCTGATTGCACAGGTACTCCACCGCCAGCCGTCCCAGCTCGCTGTAGGGCAGCTGGATACTGGTCAGCGGCGGGGTGAGCTGCTCGGAGATCTTCTGGTCGTCGTAGCCCGCCAGCAGCATGTCCTGCGGGATACGCACGCCGTTCACCGCCAGCGCCTGATAGCATCCAATCGCCAGCCAGTCGCTGGCGCAGAAGATGGCGTCCGGGCGCTCGGCCAGTTCCAGCAGGGAGGTGGTGGCGGTAAAGGACTCGCTGAACTGCCAGTTGGTTTGGCGCACCAGACCGTCGTCGCACGCCAGTCCGGCCTGCTGTAATGCCGCCTGGTAGCCCGCCAGACGCTGGCGCGAGGCCTCCATCCAGCTCTCCCCGGTGATGTGGGCGATGCGCGTCGCCCCGCAGGCGATGAGGTGTTTCGTCACCTGGAAGGCGTTGGCGTAGTCATCCGGGATAAACGACGGCAGCAGCGGCGAGCCGGGGTCGCGCTGGTTGAGCAGCACCAGCGGGATGCGGGTGCAGTCCTGAAACGCCGTCATGTCCACCAGCGTGGTGACCGGTGAGGCGAGGACAATCCCGATGCAGTTGCGCTTCTCCAGCTGGCGGATGATGTTCAGCGCCAGCTCGATGTCGTCGCCGTAGTCGTAGACGGTCAGCAACGTCTCATTGCGCCACGCGGCCTCCCGCGCCTGGCTGATGGCGTCGATAAACGGGTCGAAGCTCTGCATGGAGCTCACCAGCAGGGCGATCTCTTCCTGGTTGCGCGGGGCGTGAACGGCGGGGAGGCGGTCGTAGCCGAGCTCGGTGGCGACGCCAATCACCCGCTGGCGGGTGTCGTCGCTGAGCTTGATGTTGCGGGACTGGTTAAGCACCAGCGATACCGTCGCCTGCGACACCCCCGCCGCCCGCGCAATATCGTTCATCGTCACTTTCGTTTTTCGCTTCATCCGTCCTCTCCCTTTCGCGAATTCGCATCATACCCTAACCGCACGCTTTAGCGTCGTCGATCACGTTTCTCATTCATCGAAGCGTGAACTTTGTGAGGGGCATCGCTTTTCTCAACGCCGTGATTTGCGCATTTATCCTGCAACTAATATTTATTAGCTAAACATTATCAGTAAGAGGACGCGTAATGAAAGAGCAGTGGAGCAGGGAGCAGGCACAGGCGTGGTATCAGCAAAAAGGCTGGCTGTGCGGGTTTAACTACCTGCCGTCGACGGCGGTGAACTGGACCGATATCTGGCAGGCAGAGACCTTCGATGCCGAAACCATCGAGCGCGAGCTGGGCTGGGCGGCGGAGGCGGGCTATAACACCCTGCGCATCAACCTGCCGTTTATCGTCTGGGAGCACGACCGCGACGGGCTGATGGCGCGCATCGACCGTTTTTTGACGATTGCCGACGGCCGCGGCTTCAGCACCATGCTGACCCTGATGGACGACTGCGGTTTCTCCGGCGACGAGCCGTACCTCGGCCCGCAAAAGCCGCCGGTGCCGGGCAAGCACAACAGCCAGGCGGCGGCGAGCCCGGGGCGCGACAAGGTGTGCAATCCCGACTGCTGGGCAGACATTGAGCGCTATATCCGCGATGTTGTACGCCAGTTCCGCGACGACAGGCGCGTGCTGCTGTGGGATCTGTATAACGAGCCGGGCAACCGCGGCATTTTCGCGACGGGCACGCAGGAGGTGCAGTACGACGCGCAGCTGGAGACCTGCGCCCACGCGCTGATGAAGCTCGCATTCCAGTGGGTGCGCGAAGAAGACCCGACCCAGCCGCTCACCGTCTGCGCGTGGCGCCTGCCGCCGGAAGAGGAGGGCGAGACGTTCTTCCAACATCCGCTGGACCAGACCGCGCTGGCGCTCTCGGACGTGGTGAGCTTCCACGCCTACACCCACACCGGGCGGATGACGGCGATTATCCAGCAGCTGCAAAAGTTCGGTCGCCCGCTGTTCTGCACCGAATGGCTGGCGCGCCACGTGGGCAGCACCATCGAAGAGCAGCTCCCGCTGATGTACGCGGCGAAGGTCGCGCCGTATCAGTGGGGGCTGGTGCGCGGCAAAACCCAGACGTGGCTGCCGTGGCCGGTGGTGATGAAGGAGTCCACGGATTACTGCCGTCTCTGGTTCCACGACGTGTTTGAGGAGAACGGTATTCCGTTCTCGCGCCGTGAAATCGCCCTGATGCAGCAGCTGCGCAAGATCGCCCCGAAAGTTCAGGGCTAATAATATCGACCCGGCAGCCGACCGCCGGGCAACCAGGCAGGCATATAACAATGGCAATGACAATGAAAATACCGTCTCGCGAGCTGTGGTCTTATTTTGGCTATGGTTTAGGTCAGTGTTTTAGCTTTGGTTTAGTGGGTTCGTTTATTAACTATTTTTACACCGACGTGCTGGGGATCTCGGCGCTGGCGGCCAGTACCATCTTCCTGATTGCCCGCGCGTGGGACGCGGTTCACGATCCGCTGTTTGCCAGCATTATGGACACCATTAACAGCCGGTTCGGCAAGTTTCGCCACTTTTTGCTGATCGCGCCGCTGCTGATCACCGGCGTCACGCTGCTGTCGTTCTATAAAATCGAAGCGGACATGACCACCAAAATCCTCTACGCCGGGGTGACGTATATCCTGTGGGGGACGCTGTACGCCATCTCCGATATCCCGTTCTGGTCGATGTCGTCGGTGATGACCAACGACTCCGGGCAGCGCACCCGCGCGGTGACGGCGGCGATGCTCGGGGTGAACGCGGGCATTGCCTGCGCCAACATCTTCTTCCCGAAGCTGGCGGCGTTCTTCGCCCAGTACAGCAACGATAAAGGCTACTTTATGGCGGTGCTGGTGATGATGCTGGTGGGCCTGCCGCTGATGCTTAACGGCTTTATGCAGATCAAAGAGCGCGTGCCGCCGAGTCCGGAAAAGGTGACCATCCGCGACACCTTCCACAACCTGCGCCAGAACAAGCCGCTGTTTATCGTCCTGCTGTCGTTCTTTTTCTGCGTGTTCCACAACGTGGCGGGCGGGCTGTATATCTACTTCTTTATCAACAACCTGGGCGACGGCAGCCTGCAGATGGCGATTGGCGTGATGGGGATTGTGGCGGCGGTGCTGTGCCTGGTCGCCCCGATGCTGACGCGCCGGATGCAGAAGCGGAAGCTGTTTATGATCCTCTGCGGGCTGGACGTGGCGGTGCGCGTGGTGATGTGGTTTGTCGGGTATCAGCAGGTGACGATGCTGTTTATTCTCCTCGGCCTGAGCACGCTGTTCGTGATGATGACCAACATCCTCACCTCGTCGATGATTGCCGACACCATCGAGTACGCGGAGTACCACACCCACAAGCGCTGCGCGGCGATCACTTTCTCCGGGCAGACCTTTACCGGCAAGATGTCGGTAGCGGTAGGCGGCGGGTTAATCGGCGTGTTTCTGACGATGATCGGCTACGTGCCGCAGGCGCAAATTCAGAGCGAGAGCGTGCTGTCGGGGCTGTTCTTCGGGATTTGTTTGTTACCGGCGATTGGCTCGTTGATCCGCATGGGCTTTATGTCGCGCTTTACCTTTACCGAGGAGAAGCATGCGGAGATTTGTCGGCTGCTGGCGGAGCGCAACGCGTCTGCGAAAGCGCCGGGTGGCGGCTGCGCCTTACCCGGCCTACAGGACCAGCCCTTGTAGGCCTGATAAGCGAAGCGCCATCAGGCTTCGCTTTTAAAGACTTACAGCGCCTTCACAAACGCCAGCAGATCTTCGTTGAGCTGATCCTGGTGGGTCAGCGCGAAACCGTGCGGCGCGTTGTAGTACACCTTCAGCGTGGCGTTTTTGATCATCTCTGCCGCCAGCTTGCCGGTGCTTTCAAACGGCACGATCTGGTCGTTGCTGCCGTGGATCACCAGCGTCGGCACGTCGATTTTCGCCATATCCGGGCGGAAGTCGGTTTCGCCGAACGCGGTCACGCAGTCGATGGTGCCCTTCAGGGACGCCAGCAGGGCGATGTTCAGCGTCTGGGTCAGGGCACCGGCGGAAACGGTCTGCCCGGCGTTGATGCCGTAGAACGGGGTGGCGAAGTCGCTGATGAACTGGGCGCGATCTTTGCGCAGCCCGTCGCGAATGCCGTCGAACACGCTCTGATCCACACCCTGCGGGAAGGTCTCAGATTTACCAAAGATCGGCGTCACCGCGCCCAGCAGCGCCAGACCGGCCACGCGCGCGCTGCCGTAGTTGTTGATGTAGCGGGTCACGTCGCCGCCGCCCATGGAGAAGCCCACCAGCGTCACGTCCTGGAGATCCAGGGTGGTGATCAGGTCGTTAATGTCGGACGCAAAGGTGTCGTAGTCGTAGCCGTTCCACGGCTGATCCGAGCGGCCAAAGCCGCGACGGTCAAAGGCGATGGCGCGGAAGCCGCGCTCGGCCAGGTAGTTCAGCTGGCTGTCCCACATGTCGCCGTCCAGCGGCCAGCCGTGGCTGAAGAGAACCGGTTTGCCCGCGCCGCCTTCTTTGTAGTAAATCTGCGTGCCGTCTTTTGCCTTAAACGTTGCCATAGTGTGTTCCTGTACAGGTGATGGTTAGGGTTATACCGGCGCGACCAGGTAGCGAATGGCCGGTGATGTTGTGCCCTGATGAAAAGCCAGAACGCGGCTCTGCAGCAGGAGGTCATTCATGGTGTGGCGCTCCTGCTGGCGCAGATGCTCAATCCAGGAGCCCATCAGGAAGGTCTCGATAAACAGTCCGGGACGTTCGATATCCTCATACACCGCCCAGCTCATCGCCCCGGCGCGGCGGCGCACCCGGCGCAGCTCGTGGACCGCCTCCAGGAAGGCCTTCGCGTTGTGCGGGTCAATGATGTACTCGTGCGAGACCAGCACCGGGCCGCGCTCGTTCGGCAGGTCGATCTCCACGCCGTCCAGCGGCTGGCCGCTCAGGTCGAGGTTCAGGTCCGGGTCTTTCTCCAGCTTCCAGCGGAACACGGTGGCGCTTGCCAGCACCATCCCCAGCGTGGCGACAACCAGCGCGGTCGGGGTGCCAAACCGGGAGGCAATCTGCCCCCAGATGGCGCTGCCCGTGGTCATCGAGCCGAAGAACACCGTCAGGTAGACCGCCAGCGCGCGGGCCTTCACCCAGCGGGCGGCGCTGCGCTGCGCGCCGAGGTTCAGCGTTGAAAGCACCGCAATCCACGCGAAGCCGGTGAAGAACTCAAACAGGTTGAGCAGCCAGACGTGGCGCACAAACGCCAGCGCCAGCATGGTGAGGGCAAAGACCAGGCTCGCGGCAACCATCAGGCGGTCGGCGTTCAGCCGCTGGCGCAGGCGCGGCAGCAGGATGGCCCCGGCAATCGCCCCCAGTCCAATGCACGCCAGCATCACGCCGTAGCCCGCCGGGCCCAGGCCCAGCTCGCGGCGCGCCACCAGCGGCAGCAGCGCCCAGCCTGCGCTGCCGAAAACGAAGAAGGCCACCGTACGCACCAGCACGTTGCGCAGCACCGGGGCGGCGTGCACGTAGCGGATGCCTGTGCGCACCGCAGAGAAGAAGTGCTCCGGCGGCAGACGCTGAATGGACGGGGCCGGACGCCAGCGCCACAGTACCCACGCCACGCCCACCACGGAGAGCGCGTTCAGGGCAAACACCATCCACGGCCCGGCGAGCGACAGCAGGAAACCGCCCAGCGCGGGGCCAATCGCCCGGCTGATGTTCACCCCGAGCGAGTTCAGCGCCACGGCGGCGCCCAGCTCCGGCTTGCTCACCAGATCGGGCACCACGGCCTGGAACGGCGGCGAGCTCATCGCCGCCCCTACACTCAGCAGAAACGTCGCCACCAGCAGCACGGTGGGGGTGACGTGTCCGGTGAAGGAGAGCACCGTCAGCCCGGCGGCGGCGATGAAAACCCACAGCTGGGAGAAAAGCAGGTATTTACGCCGGTCAACGATGTCCGCCATCACCCCGGACGGCAGGGCGAAGAGGAACATCGGCAGGCTGCTGGCCGCCTGCACCAGCGCGATATCCAGCGGGTCGGCGCTCAGGGTCAGCATGCTCCAGTTGATGCCGACGTCGCTCATCCATGAGCCGACGTTAGAGACCACCGTGGCGATCCACAGCATGCGGAACACCGGCTGGCTCAGCGGCTGCCACGGCGAAACCGTCGGTGCGGGCGTCGTCTCGACGTGTGCGTCGCGAACGTCGTTAACCTGGGTCATGCGAACCTCTCCGCTGCCTTACGCTGCAGCCGCCACTGGCCCGGCCCGGTGAGGGCGAGAGTGGTGAAGATAATCAGCAGCAGCCAGCCAAACTGCCCTTCGGCAATCGACCAGTTCGGGTGGACCGCCAGCATCGCCACCAGCAGCACGGCGATAATCGGCAGGCACGCCAGGCGGGTGTAGACGCCCGCAATGATCAACAGCGGGCAGATCACCTCCGCGAATATTGCCGGGATCAGGCTCGCGTAAGGCCCGAAGCCGAACGGATCTTCAATGCGCGTCAGCTCTTCGCTGAAGTACAGCACCTTCGGCAGGCCGTGCACGTACAGCAGCAGCAGGCTGCCGGTCAGGCGCAGGAAGAACAACCCCAGGTCGATCCGGGGCGGCATAGTGGTGTTTTTCATCAGAATGCAAAGCAGCTGCAGCCCAGCGCCCCCCAGAAAGCGTTATCGTCGGACACCGGCATCGCTGACGTGCGGGCGAAATCGTGCTGGTGGCTGTGAACCCCGCACGGGCCGCTGCAGTGGTGAATAGGACTCATGCCGACGCGGGCGGCCTGCGGCGGCGCGCTGCGGTAGTGGCCCGGTACCTTGACCACCGGGGACCACTCGGGCAGGACCGGGATGGCCGGCGGCGCGAGCGGGCCAAAGCTGCCCGCGGCGTAGACGATATCGCCGTTGACCACCGTCAGGACGGACTCGATGCCCTTGATCTCCTCTTCCGGCACGCGGAAGTAGTCTTTGCTGAGCACGGCCATATCGGCAAGCTGGCCGACCTTGATCTGCCCCTTCTGGTTCTGCTCGCTGGAGAACCACGCGCTGCCCTGGGTCCAGAGCATCAGGGCGGTATCGCGGTCCAGGCGGGCGCTGTGATCGTACATCTGCATCCCGCCGACGGTGCGGCCGGAGACCAGCCAGTAGAGCGCGGTCCACGGGTTGTAGCTCGCCACGCGGGTGGCATCGGTGCCTAAGCCCACCGGCACGCCGGTCTCGAGCATTTTCGCCACCGGCGGCGTGTGGCGGGTGGCTTCGATGCCGTAGCGCTCGGCAAAGTACTCCCCCTGGAAGGCCATGCGGTGCTGCACGGCAATGCCGCCGCCGAGCGCTTTGATGCGGTCGATGTTGGCCTGGGTGACGGTTTCCGCGTGGTCGAAGAACCAGTGCAGGCCGTTGAACGGAATGTCGCGGTTCACCTTCTCGAAGACGTCCAGCATGCGGCTGATGGATTCGTTATAGGTGGCGTGCAGGCGGAACGGCCAGCGGTGCTCCACCAGATGGCGCACCACGCGCTCCAGCTCATCCTCCATGCCCGGCGCGAGGTCCGGGCGCGGCTCGAGGAAATCTTCAAAATCGGCGGCAGAGAAGACCAGCATCTCGCCCGCGCCGTTGTGGCGGAAGAAGTCGCTGCCCTGGCCCGGCGTGAGCATGTCGGTCCATTTTTCAAAGTCTTCCAGCTCGTGGCCCGGACGCTGGGTAAACAGGTTGTAGGCGATGCGGATGGTCATCTGCTTCTTCTCGTGCAGCTCGGCAATCACCTCGTAATCTTCCGGGTAGTTCTGGAAGCCGCCGCCCGCGTCGATGGCGCTGGTCAGCCCCAGGCGGTTCAGCTCGCGCATGAACTGGCGGGTGGAGTTAACCTGCTGCTCCAGCGGAAGCTTCGGCCCTTTGGCCAGCGTGGCGTAGAGGATCATGGCGTTCGGACGGGCGATCAGCATCCCGGTCGGGTTGCCGTTGGCGTCGCGCTGGATCTCCCCGCCCGGCGGGTTTGGCGTGTCTTTGGTGTAGCCGACCACCTTCAGCGCGGCGCGGTTGAGCAGGGCTCGATCGTACAGGTGCAGGATGAAGACCGGGGTATCCGGCGCGGCGTCGTTAATTTCGTCCAGGGTTGGCATGCGGCGCTCGGCAAACTGGAACTCGGTCCAGCCGCCCACCACGCGCACCCACTGGGGTGACGGCGTGCGCAGGGCCTGCTCTTTCAGCATCCGCAGGGCATCGGCCAGGGAGGGCACGCCTTCCCAGCGCAGCTCGAGGTTGTAGTTCAGCCCGCCGCGGATCAGGTGCAGGTGCGAGTCGTTCAGGCCGGGGATGGCGGTGTGGCCTTTTAGGTCCACCACCTGAGTGCCGTCGCCGTGGTGCTGCATCACCTCGGCGACGGTACCCACTTCCAGAAATTTTCCGTCGCGCACGGCAACGGCTTCCGCGACGGGGTTCTCGCGATCGACGGTGTGAAACTGGCCGTTAACCAGAATGAGATCGGCTTTACCGAGGGTAACCATAACTGCTCCTGACTGAGAGGGGAATGGTCAGGATTATGGGAACCGGTTTCGGCAAAGATCCAGTTATACAATAGGATAGGTATACCAAAGTATAACTATACCTAAGGTTAACTATACGAAGAGATAATTACGCGCGGAGGCGGAAAACCGCAGGATAAAGGTGACTTTATCGTCGCGGCGCTCGCGGCGATTTCTACCCTTAACCACTGGAAAATGCTATGACCTCTTCAAAGCTCGAAGTGTTAACCCCTGCGAACTGTCAGATCATCTTTATCGATCACCAGCCACAGATGGCGTTTGGCGTGCAGTCGATTGACCGCCAGGTGCTGAAAAACAACACCGTGGCGCTGGCGAAAGCGGCTAAGGTGTTCAACATCCCGACCATCATCACCACCGTAGAGACCGAAAGCTTCTCCGGCAATACCTATCCTGAGCTGCTGGACGTGTTCCCGGGTCAGGACATTCTGGAGCGTACCTCCATGAACTCCTGGGACGACCAGAAGGTGCGCGACGCGCTGAAGGCCAACGGCAAGAAGAAGGTCGTGGTGGCCGGTCTGTGGACCGAAGTGTGCAACAACAGCTTTGCCCTGTGCGCGATGCTGGAAGGCGACTACGAAATTTATATGGTGGCGGACGCGTCCGGCGGCACCTCGAAAGAAGCCCACGACTACGCGATGCAGCGCATGATCCAGGCGGGCGTGATCCCGGTGACCTGGCAGCAGGTAATGCTGGAGTGGCAGCGCGACTGGGCGCGTAAAGAGACCTACACCGCGGTGATGGACATCGTGCGCGAGCATTCCGGCGCGTACGGCATGGGCGTGGATTACGCCTACACCATGGTGCACAAAGCGCCGTCTCGCCAGAAGAGCGAGCACCGCACCTTAGCGCCGGTCCCGGCTCGCTAAGTTCCGCTGGCGGGCTGGTCCCTCATCCGGCTCGCCGCTGCCTCTTTCTCTGGAGTTCACGATGAGTACTGGGCTGATATCCCTTGCGGCAGGCGTGTTGATTGGCCTGATGTATGCCGTGCTGAAGGTGCGCTCCCCCGCGCCGCCCGCGCTGGCGCTGATTGGCCTGCTGGGGATGCTGGCGGGTGAACAGGCGACGCGCCATCTCTTATCCCGCGACGGCGCGCCGCCGCCTCAGGCGATCGTTCCGCAGGCCAGTTCGCAGACGGGAGCGTCGTCATGAAAGCATGGATAATTTCGCTGGTGTGCGGCGTGGGTGCTGGGGTAATTTACGCTCTGCTCGACGTCCATTCCCCGGCGCCGCCGGTTGTCGCCCTGCTTGGCCTGTTTGGCATGCTGGTGGGTGAACAGCTCATCCCGGTGGGACGGCGTTTACTGAGTCGCGAACCGCTTACCCTCGCCTGGTTTCGTCACGAATGCGTACCGAAAATCAGCGGCACGGCGCCCCCTGCGCCCGCGAAGGATACCCGCGACGTTAAATGACTGGTTAGAGGAATAACAGCATGACGCTGCCGTGGCGCATTGCCATCATTGATGACGAACGTTCCGTCCGCAGCGGGTTGAGTAATCTCCTGGAGTCGGAAGGCTATTCGACCGATACGTTTGATTCGGCAGAGGTATTTCTGAGCCATCCGCTCGCCCTGTCCGGCGCGGCGCTGGTGATCACCGATATCAAGCTGCGGGGCATGAGCGGCCTTGAGCTGTTTGACAAGCTGCGGCTGCTGGCCGTACCGCCGCCGCCCGTGCTCTTTATCTCCGGTCATGCTGATGAAAATATGCAGCGGTACGCTCTCGGTCTGGGCGCCGCTGCTTTTTTGCGTAAGCCCATTAACATCGATATTCTGCTGGATCATATCCAGCGGGAGCTGGCCCGCCGACAATAAGGATCGCGGATGAACGAAAACGAGCAGCCTGCATTCTGGCCCGCCCAGGGGAATCTTCACCAGGGGCGGGTTTTTGTCCTTAAAGAGGATGTGATTTTTACCGTGCTGGCGCAGGAGGGCGGAATCGCCTGGATGCACGCGCGACATCCTCATTCCGGCGGCTCGTTCATTATCGCCACCGCGGTCAGCGACGAAGAGGAAGAGCGGGCCACCCGGCTGCTGAAAAACGAGTTTGCGCTGCGTGACGCGCTGCAGGACAGCTGGGCCATTCGCGCCGTCGCGTCCACCCAGTACCGGGGACGCTTCGCGCTGGTGTACGCCCCGTTTTCCTTTGAGCTGCTGGCGCGGCGCGCGGGCAGGGCGATCTCGGGGATCGCGCGCTTTATCGAGCTGGCGATCCAGATCTGCGTCCCTCTGCGCCAGATGCATCTGCAAAACCTGATCCACGGCGATATCAAGCCCGGCAGCATTTTTGTTCAGCACGATGCCACCTGCCGCCTGGGCAGCTTTGGCCTCTCCTGCACGCTCTCCGATGCTTTCTCCCAGACCCGGCTTGCCGTTTCGGGCGGTACGCCTGCCTGGATGTCGCCGGAACACACCTCCCGCACCCAGCGTCCCGTGGATAACCGCAGCGATCTCTACAGCCTCGGCATGGTGCTGTATGAACTCCTGACCGGCCGCCTGCCGTTTGAGCTGGGAGAGGACGACCAGACCAACTGGGCGCATTACCACATCGCCTCGGCGCCGCTGGCCCCGGACGCGATACGCCCGGACGTGCCGGGGATGCTGTCGACCATCATCCTGAAGCTGCTGGAGAAGCACCCCGATAACCGCTACCAGACGGTCGACGGGCTGATTGCCGACCTCCGCCGCTGCCAGGCGACGCTGACCTGCGAGGGCGACATCGTCGCCTTTACCCCCGGTCAGCAGGACCGTACCCCGGCGATCCATCTGGCGGACTCCCTGTTCGCGACCCATCCGCAGGCGAACGACGTCATTGCCGCGTTTGAGCGGGTGGTGCAGAACCGCGTGCCGGAGCTGGTGACCATCGGCGGGCCGTCGGGGATCGGCAAATCCTCGATCATTGCGACGGCGCTTAAAACGCTGCAGCAGCGCACGGTGCTGCTGGCGGTGGGCAAAGTCGATCAGTTTTCACCGTCGCTGCCCTACGGCGTATTAAGCTCCGCGTTCCGCACCCTGACGCTGCACCTGCTGGGGCTGCCGGCAGACGAGGTGGCGAAGTGGAAAATCCGCCTCTCGCGCGCCCTTGAAGGCTATGAAGAACTGGCCGTCAGCCTGGTGCCCGAGCTGGGCCTGCTGCTTGAGAGCAAGCCGCGCTTCTCGGCGGATACGTTTTCCATTGATGCCCGGGCGCGCTTCAGCCATATGGTGCTGGCGCTGGTGAAAACCTTTGCCTCGCAGGGCTGCCCGCTGGTGCTGGTGCTGGACGATCTTCAGTGGAGCGACGCCGCCAGCCTGCAAACGCTCAACGCGCTGCTGGTGAACTGCGGCGCCATCCCGCTGCTGGTGGTTGTCGCCCACCGCGATATCGGCTCGTTGTCCGACCCCACGCTGCAACAGCAGCTGGCGAGCCTGCCGGAGGCGGCACAGCACGCGAGCGAGATTGTCCCGCAGGCGCTCTCGGTTAAAGCCGTGGCGCGCTGGCTGGCAACGGTGTTTCGCACCCGCAGCGCGGCGACGACCGACCTTGCCACCCTGATCCACGAGAAGACGGGCGGCAACCCGCTTTTTGTGCATGAATTTTTCCGCCGCATCGTCGACGACGGGCTGGTGGTGCATAACAAATACCAGGACAAGTGGCATTACGATCTGCAGGCGATCCGCGCCCGGCATTACACCGAAAACGTGGTCACCCTGGTGCTGGAGCAGCTCGAAGAGCTGCCCGACGAGACGCGCCGCCTGCTGGGCAGCATCGCCTGTCTCGGCGGCACGGGCGAGATGGAGATGATGTGCCGCGTGGTCGGCATGTCGATGGCGGAAATGCGCTATGCGCTGCACCCGGCGGTGATGGCGCAGCTCATCGTGCTGACGGAGAAAGCGTACTCCTTCACCCACGACCGGGTGCAGGAGGCCGCCTTTGCGCTGCTGGATCGGCATGAGAAAAGCCATCTTCACCTGACCACCGCCAGCCTGCTGGCCGACGCCGCGCGCCAGGCGGCGGGGAATGAGCTGCTGTTCCGCGCTGTACATCACGTCACGGCCGCACTGGACAGCATCCAGCCCGCTCCGCAGCGCCAGCGGTTCCGCGAGCTGAGCCTGCTGGCCGCGCGACGCGCGAAGCGTTCGGGAGATTATCTTTCGGCGCTGAGCTATATCCAGACCGCCAGAGCGCTGGGCAACGCCGGGACGGTGTCGGACTTTATGCTCGATATCGAAGAGGCGGGCTGCGAGTTTGCGCTGGGGCACCTGGCGCGCACCCGCGAGCTGTGTGACGCCATCCTCGGCTGCCCCGGCGGGCTGACCGAAAAAGCGCTGGCGGCCAACCTGCTGGTGGAAGTCTACATTCGCCAGTCGGACAGCCGTCTGGCGCTGGAGGCGGCGCTCTGCTGGCTGGGGGTGTTTGGCATCCAGATTGGCCGCTATCCGGAAGATGCCGACTGCGACGAGGCCTGGGAACGCTTTTGCAACCGCGCAAATGACGCGCCGCAACATCTCTTTGCCCCGCTCTCGCGGATGGAGAACCCGGAAACGGAAGCGGTGATGAACCTGCTCTACAGCGCCAGCATTTGCGCCAGCTTCATCTGCCCGCGCCTGCATTTCTTACTGCTCTGCCGCATGATGCACCTGACCCTAGACCACGGCATCACCGGCGCCTCCACCACGGCGATGGCCTGGTTTGGCGTGCTGATGGGCCACCGCTACGCCGAGTATCGCCTCGGGTTTCAGTACGGCACGCTGGCCCGCGAGCTGGTGACCCGCCACGGCTACGATGCCTTTGAAGCCAAGACCCTGCTGCCGCTCGACCAGCTCAGCGTCTGGACCCAGCCTTTGTCGTTCACCATCGAGTGCGCGAAAGCCTGCTTCAGCGCGGCGGTCACCCACGGGGATATGACGATGGCCTGCTTTGCGGCCTGCCACCAGGTGATTAACTTCCTCTCGCGGGGCGATCACCTGGACGGGGTGCTGACCAGCATCGATCGCGGCCTGGCGTTCGTGCGTAAAACCCACTTCCAGGACGTGGAAAGCATTTTGATGGTGCAGCGCGGCTACGTTGAGTTCCTGCGCACGCCGGTCATCGGCACCTGGACCGCGTCGCAGGTCTTGCCCGAGGCGCTGCTTCCCGCGTCGCCGGAGCAGGCCCCGGAGCAGACCTCCACCATGCTGTTCTGGTACTGGCTCTATCGCGGCATGGCGCACTTTACCTGTGGCGAGTACGCCGACGCGCAGGCGGATCTGGAGATGGCGGGCTGGTACGCGTGGTCCGCGCCGGGGCACATTCATCTGCTGGATTACCATCTCTACAGCGCGCTGGCGCTTTCGCGTCAGCTGACGCCGGAGACCTTCTCGGCGAACCACCGCCGCAGCATTCACGCCCACTACGACAAAATCGCCCTCTGGGCGCGCATTAATCCCGGCACCTTCGCGGATAAAGAGGCGCTGATCTACGCCGAAATCGTGCGTCTGGACGGGATGAACAGCATCGCGCTTGAGCAGTACGAGAAGGCGGTCCGGCTCTCCCGCGAGGGCGGATTTAATCCGATTAATGCCCTGGCCCACGAGCTGGCGGGCCGCTTTGCGCTGGCCTGCGGCTATCCAACCGCCTCGGACGCACACTTCCGCGGGGCCATCTCCGCCTGGGGCCGCGCGGGCGCGCAGGCCAAGGTGCGCCAGCTGGAGCAGGATTTCCCGCACCTGCTGGCCTCCGGGCAGGCGAGCGCTTATGACACGGTGGCGTTCGCCCAGAACGAGACCATCCGCGATCTGCAGAGCGTCATCAAAGCCTCCCGCGCGCTGTCGGAAGAGATCAACCTTGAGCGCTTAATCGAAAACCTGATGACGATCCTCCTCGAACGCGCCGGGGCGCAGCGCGGCCTGCTGCTTCGCGTGAGCGATAGCCTCATTCCGGAGATCGAGGCCAGCGCCTGGACCAGCACCGACGGCGTGCGGGTGCGGATCCTGAAAGACGTGCCGACGGCGACCGACCTGCCGCTGTCGGTGCTCGCGGCGGTGATCCGCACCGGGCAGGAGATCCGCACCGGCAGGCCGGAGGAGTTTCACCCCTTCAGCCAAGACCCCTATCTGGTGACCTCGGGGGCGGCGGTGATGTGCGTCCCGATGTTCAAACAGGCGCGGCTGGTGGGCGTGCTGTACCTGGAAAACCGGCTGATGCCGGAAGTGTTTACCGCCGAGCACTCGCGCGTGGTCAGCCTGCTGGGCGCGCAGGCGGCGGTCTCCCTGGAGACGGCGCGGCTGTACGCCGAGCTGCTGGCGGAGAACATCCAGCGCCGCCGGGTGGAGAAAGAGCTGCGCGCCAGCCAGACCTCGCTGATGCTGGGCGAGCAGATCAGCCACACCGGCAGCTGGCGCTGGGAGCTGGAGCAGGATCTGATGTTTGTCTCGGACGAATACGCCCGCATTCTCGGCCTGCCCGAGCAGCAAAAGACGATCTCCATGGCGGAGTTTTTGACCTTCGTCCATGAGGACGATTACGCCCGCATCAGCGCCATTGTTACCCAAAGCGTGCGCGACGGGCTCTCGATGCGCGCGGAGTTTCGCGTTAAGCGTCCCGACGGCTCAACGCGCTACATCCTCGGCATTGGCGATCCGGTGGGCGTGGGCAGCGAGGTGAACGAGTATTACGGCATCATCACCGATATCACCAGCCAGCGCGCCGCGGAGGATGCCATGCGGGTGGCGCAGGCGGATCTGGCGCGGGTGTCCCGGGCCACCACCGTCGGACAGCTGACCTCCTCCATCGCCCATGAGATCAACCAGCCGCTGATGTCGATCGTCTCGAACGCCGGAGCGAGCCTGCGCTGGCTCAACCGCGAGCCCGCCCGGCTGGATAAAGTGCGGGAAGGGCTGGAGGAGATCGCCGCCGAAGGCGCGCGGGCGGGGGAGATCATTCGCAGCATTCAGTCCCTGACGCGCAAGCAGGATCCCACCTTCTCGCGCATCGACATGCACTCCCTGATCCACCATATCATCACGCTTTCGCGCAGCGAGCTGGAGCAGCGACACATAAGCGTTGATTATCTGTTGAACGCCAGCGACAGCTTTATCACCGGCGATAGCGTGCAGATCCAGCAGGTGCTGTTGAATCTGGTGATGAACGCGGTTGAGGCGATGGCCGAGGTGAAGGAGCGTGCCAGCACCATCACCCTCAGCACCAGCAACGCGGACGGGAAGGTGATCGTTGAGATCGCCGACACCGGCAGCGGCATTGAGCCCGAGCGGCTGGAGCAGATTTTTGACTCGTTCTATTCCACCAAGCCGCAGGGAATGGGGATGGGGCTGACCATCAGCGCCAGCATTATCGAGCGCCACTGCGGGAAGCTGAGCGCGCGCCGCCGGGAGCCGCACGGCACGGTATTTGCCTTCGCGCTGCCGCTGGCCGCGCAGGAAGGGTAAAGGTTACTCCGCAGGCTGGCTATTGGTCAGGCGCTCAACGGCCCTGACCAGCTCGGCCACGGAGCGCACCTGCATTTTCTCCATCACGCGGCGTCGGTGCACCTTCACCGTGATCTCGCTGACGCCCAGCTCGGCGGCAATTTGCTTGTTCAGCATGCCGCTTATCGCCAGCGTCAGCACCTCGTGCTCGCGCGGCGTAAGGGACATGTGGCGCTGCTTCAGGGCGTAGTGCTCTTTATTGCGCACGGCGTTGTTTTCCGCCAGCTGCAGTGCGGATTCGATGGCGTCTATCAGCGCGTTAGATTCGACGGGCTTGGTAAGGAATTCGTACGCGCCGCCTTTGATGGCGCGCACCGACATCGGGATGGTGCCGTGGCCGGTGAGGAAAATAATCGGGATTTCGCGCCCGCTTTCCTTGAGGGCGTCTGCTACCTCAAAACCCGAAATGGCGGGCATTTGCATATCGAGGATCACGCACGACGGCAGATCCTCAAAGCGGTATTGCAGAAACGCTTCTGCCGATGAAAAGCCGATGGCGTTCAGGCCTGCCGATTCCAGCAGCCCGATCACGGACTGTCTGACGGCGTCATCGTCATCTACCACATACACAATGTGTTCCATTCACCGCCCCGGTGCTGATTGACATGTCGAGGATGCAAACAGTCACTACGGCGACGTAAGAGACTGTTTATGCTGCCTTTCATCTTAACACATTAACTATCATTATCATTTAACAATATGATAACCGTATGAAGTATAGCGAGCCGGGGCGGGGGCGGTGAAGGAACGAAACGCTGTTTTTATGCACCGACAAGCTCAATGCGGTTGCCGTCCGGGTCCGCGATCACCGCCTCATAAAAGCCGTCTCCGGTCAGGCGCGGAGCGCTGAGCAGCGTGCCGCTGGCCTGGGCTCGCTCGGCCATGCTATCCACTTTTGCCTTGCTGCCGACGTTGATGGCGATATGCGCCCAGCCGATAAACTCCGGGTGCGGCGGGGCGTCGGGCAGCTCTGGCAGCGTCATGAGCTCGATGGTCGGACCGTCATCCAGCGTAATAAAGTGTGATTCAAACCCCGGACGATTTTTACTGACGTAGCGTTCATTGCTGCGGCCATTAAAAACCGTTTCCCAGAACTGAACCTGGGCGTTCAGGCTGCGGGTCCAGAGTGCAACATGGGCAATATGCATAAGTTCCCTCGTGATGTGTCGGTGAGGACTTTCACCGGTAAAACAGGCTACACTCTGGTTTTGAGCGCTACAAGCTGAGGAAAAGACAATGCACTACACACTGAAAGAAAGCGACAAGGATAAAGCGGAAGGGTCAAACGGCGCGGGCGCTCTGCAGCAAAAACTGCTGGAGTCCCGTTCGATTGTGATCTCCGGTGAGATCAACCAGGAGCTGGCGCAGAAAGTGATCACCCAGATGATCCTGCTGCAAAGCGTCAGCAACGATCCGATCAAGCTGTACATCAACAGCCAGGGCGGCCATGTGGAAGCGGGCGACACCATCCACGACTTCATCAAATTCATTCGCCCGGAAGTGCACGTCATCGGCACCGGCTGGGTGGCGAGCGCCGGGATCACCATCTTCCTGGCCGCGAAAAAAGAGCACCGCTACTCGCTGCCAAATACCCGCTTTATGATCCACCAGCCGCTGGGCGGCGTGCGCGGCCAGGCGACGGATATTGAGATCGAAGCGCGCGAGATCATCCGCATGCTGGATCGCGTGAACAAGCTGATCGCTGACGCCACCGGCCAGCCGCTGGAAAAAGTGAAAAAAGACACCGACCGCAACTTCTGGATGTCCCCGGCGGAAGCGCTGGACTACGGCATCGTGGGCAAGCTGATCACCCATTATGACGAGCTGAAGCTGGACTAAGTTTTTACCGCCGTGTACGTGTCGGGTGGCGGCTACGCCTTACCCGACCTACACGCCCTCGTTTGACCCATGACAAGTTCCCCCTCTGCTTTCTTACCTATAATCGCGCCTGTTTCCCCTCTCACTGGTGCTACCCATGGCGTATCAACTGAACCTGAACTGGCCGGAATTTCTTGAGAAATACTGGCAAAAACAACCCGTTGTGCTGAAAAATGCCTTCCCGAATTTTGTCGATCCGATTACCCCGGACGAGCTGGCAGGGCTGGCGATGGAGCCGGAGGTCGATAGCCGTCTGGTGAGCCATTTCAACGGTAAATGGCAGGCCAGCAATGGCCCGTTTGAGCACTTCGACGATCTGGGCGAAACCGGCTGGTCGCTGCTGGCGCAGGCGGTGAACCACTGGCATATGCCCGCCGCGGAGCTGGTGCGTCCGTTCCGCGTTCTGCCGGACTGGCGTCTGGACGATCTGATGATCTCCTTCTCCGTGCCGGGCGGCGGCGTGGGTCCGCATATCGATCAGTACGACGTGTTTATCATTCAGGGGATGGGCAGCCGCCGCTGGCGCGTGGGCGACAAGCTGCCGATGCGTCAGTTCTGCCCGCATCCGGCGCTGCTGCATGTGGATCCGTTCGAGCCGATTATTGACGAAGATCTGGCTCCGGGCGATATCCTCTACATCCCGCCTGGATTCCCGCACGACGGCTTTACCCATGAAACGGCGCTCAACTACTCCGTCGGCTTCCGCGGGCCGAACGGCCGCGATCTGATCAGCAGCTTCGCCGACTACGCGCTGGAAAACGATCTGGGCGGCGAGCACTACAGCGATCCGGATCTGACCTGCCGCGAACATCCGGGCCGCGTGGAGCAGTACGAGCTTGATCGCATTCGTCAGATGATGATCGACATGATCGGCAAGCCGGACGATTTCACAAAATGGTTTGGCAGCTTTGTCTCCACGCCGCGCCACGAGCTGGATATCGCCGCCGCCGAGCCGCCGTACGCGCCGGATGAGGTGCTGGATGCGCTGCAGGGCGGCGAAACGCTGTCTCGCCTGAGCGGGCTGCGCGTGCTGAATATCAACGGCAGCTTCTTCATCAACAGCGAACAGCTGGAGACGGTAGACGCGAAGGCGGCGGATGCGCTGTGCCGCTACACCGAACTCGGTCAGGCCGAGCTGGGCGATGCGCTGAAAAACCCGGCGTTTGTCGAGGAGCTCACCGGGCTGATTAACCAGGGATACTGGTACTTCGACGAGTAGTGCGGCCTGTTGCCCGGTGGCGCTGCGCTTACCGGGCCTACAACGGCAAGAACGTAGGCCGGGTCAGGCGAAGCCGCCACCCGGCAAAACACTACTCCTCCATCGCAATCACAATCGCTTCACCCATCTTCTTCAACGCCTCGCGATGTTTCTCCGTTGGCGGCAGCGCCACGTTGATCCGCAGGCAGTTGCGGTACTTCCCGGAGGCGGAAAACAGCGACCCGGCCGCGGCCTGGATTTTCAGCCGGCACAGCTGCTTGCTGACACACACCATATCCACATTTTCCGGCAGCTCCACCCACAGCAGGAAGCTGCCCTGCGGGCGCGTGACGCAAATCTCTGCCGGAAAATACTGCCGCACCCAGCAGGTGTAGGTTTCCATATTCTGCTGATAAATCTGGCGCATACGGCGCACGTGGCGATGGTAATGGCCGTCGCGGATAAACGCCGCCACCGCCATCTGCGTGCCCGGCACGTTAAACCCGCCCGCGGCGTATTTCATGTGCATCACCCGGTCGTAGTAGCGTCCCGGCACAATCCAGCCGACGCGCAGGCCCGGCGCCACGGTTTTGGTAAACGAGCTGCAGAGGATCACGCGGCCGTCGATATCCATGGAATGAATGGTGCGCGGGCGCGGGTACTCCGCCGCCAGCTCGCCGTAAATATCATCCTCGACAATCACGATATCGTGCCGCTGGGCGAGGGCCAGCACCTGCTTTTTCCGCGCCTCCGGCATGATAAACCCGAGCGGGTTATTGCAGTTGGGCACCAGGATCACCGCCTTGATCGGCCACTGCTCCATTGCCAGCTCTAGCGCTTCGATGCTGATCCCGGTTTCAGAGTCGGTGGGAATTTCAATCGCCTTGATGTCAAACCCGCGCAGCATCTGCATCGTGCCGTGAAACGACGGTGATTCCACCGCCACGATATCCCCCGGTTTGCACACCGACAGCAGGGCGATCGACAGCGCGCCGTGGCAGCCGTTGGTGATCACAATGTCGCTTGCCGAGACGGTGGAGCCGCCGTCCAGCATCAGGCGGGCGATCTGCTCGCGCAGCTCCAGGCGCCCGTCAAGCACGTCATAGCTCAGCATCTCGCCGGGGTTATGCTGCGCGATGCGGCTCATCTCGCGCCACAGGGGCTTCAGGCTCGGCTGGTTAATGTCCGGCGAACCGCCGCCAAAGGAGATCATCTCTTTGTCGGCGCGGGCGTCCAGCAGCATCATCACCTCATCCCACTGGGTAACGTCCACCGGGCGCTGCACCGGGCGCGTCATCGCCGGGACGGGCGGCTGGGCCTTGCGCGGCGAGACAAAATAGCCGGAGCGCGGCTGAGGCGTGATCAGCTGGAGGTTTTCGAGGATCTGGTAGGCCTGCTGTATGGTGCTGATGCTCACGCCGTGCTCCTGGCTCAGCGCGCGCACCGACGGCAGACGTTCGCCGCTGCGATACAGCCCTTGTTCAATGCGTTCTGCCAGAAGGTTGGCGAGATGTTGATAGCGCGTCATGCTGTATCCTCTGTTTTCACCATACAGATTATAAAACCAGTACAGATTGCTGCGAAAATTGCCATGCAGATACTGTTTTAGCGGATCTGTATGTTAAACAAAAGTTGTTTTTGCATCTGTATTGCACAGGCCGATTTCCGGGATGATAACCCCACTGACACAGTGAGGAGAGCATCATGGAATTCTACGAGAATCGTTCAAAACGTCCGTTTGTTGTGTTTGTCTGGATCGCGAAAACGCTGCGTAACTGGTATCGCATCAACCGCACCCGCCGCATCCTGAGCCAGATGAGCGACGAGCAGCTCAAGGACGTTGGGTTGTCGCGGTATGATGTATGAGCCGTATCATCGCCCGGTGGCGCTACTGTATGACCGGATACATAGGTGACAGATCAGACCGGGAACATAGGTAACACTTTTACTCTATCCGCACCACACTCTGGGTTTTTCGGTCGTAGTACGCAAGCGTTATTCCGTTG
>NZ_VDAF01000032.1:0-47602 GCF_019584525.1 Enterobacter sp. EC_50
TGGCAAGGCTGGGACGGAAGTCGCTGTCGTTCTCAAAATCGGTGGAGCTGCATGACAAAGTCATCGGGCATTATCTGAACATAAAACACTATCAATAAGTTGGAGTCATTACCGGGGCACATTATACGTTAAATAAAAAGAATTTTTATTATACTTTTATAATCGATAACCAAGGCAATATACTCGACTTAGGGAGAAAGTAGCATGTCATTACCCGCATACCTGTTTCTTTATGATGAAAACGGAATGCAGTTAAAAGGAGAATGTCTCGCGTTAGGTCGAGAGGGTGCGGTTGAAGTCATGAGCAGCAGCTACGGCATTAGCCAGCCAGTCGATCCTCATACCGGTAGAATGGGGGTACCAGACAACACGAACCTTTTATCATACACAAACAGCTGGATAAACTTTCACCCCTGTTCGCAGTGTATGTTTGCGACGGGAGACGTCTGCAAAAAGCGGTCATTCGCTACTATGAGACAAACGATGCAGGGATTGAACGTGAAGTTTATCGGATATCCATGGAGAGTGTTGTCATCATGTCAGTGAATGCCAATCACACATATATACCTGGTTCAAATCATCATAACATGGTCGAGACCCTGAAGTTACGCTTCAACAGTATTGAATGGCACTACCTGGATGGCATGATTAAGTATGGTGATGCGTGGTCAAAACCAGCATCACAAAAACCGTAGTGTCACGATTTTACTGCTAATCTTTATCAATCAGGATCCTGGATGCGATATATGGCGCCCAGCCAGGATGTGTAACGTTTCATCTGCTAATATCGCACTCTTTCCTCAATTCCCGCTATAATCCCCAAAATTTCCAACCGGTTTAGAAATAATCATGACAAAACTCACCTTACAAGAGCAGATGCTGAAAGCGGGCCTCGTCAGCAGCAAGAAAGCGGCTAAAGTGCAGCGCACGGCAAAGAAATCACGCGTTCAGGCGCGTGAGGCTCGGGAAGCGGTAGAAGAGAACAAGAAGGCCCAGATCGAGCGTGACAAGCTGCTGAGCGAGCAGCAGAAGCAGGCTGTGCTGGCGAAAGAGTTTAAGGCGCAGGTGAAGCAGCTGATCGAGATAAACCGCATCACCGTGGCGAAAGGCAACATCACCTTTAACTTCACCGACGGTAATCTGATCAAAAAAATCGAGGTGGACAAGCAAACCCAGGCTCAGCTGATCAACGGCCGTCTGGCGATTGCCCGCTTGGTCATCAACGCCAGCGGTGACTGCGAATACGCGATTATCCCGGCGGTAGTGGCCGATAAAATTGCCCAGCGCGATGCCGACAGCATCGTGTTAAACAGCGCGCTCAGCCAGGAAGAGCAGGACGAAGACGATCCGTACGCGGACTTCAAAATCCCTGACGATTTGATGTGGTAAACCACATTCAGAACGGGGCGGCGTGGCGGGCACTAACCGGCTCGCCGCTCGCGGGATGAATAAAATTCAGCTCGCTGGCATGCAGCATCAGCCGGGGCGCGTCTTCAGCGCCCGGCACGTCAAGACCGCCATACAGATCGCAACCCAGAATCGGGTGCCCCAGCTGCTGGCAGTGAATGCGCAGCTGATGGGTTCGCCCGGTCTCCGGGATCAGTTTCACCCGCGTTAACGGTAATCCTGCCCCCTGATAAAACCGTTCCACGACCTGGTAGCGGGAGCGGGCGGGTTTACCGGTAATGGCGCAGATCGACATCAGCGGAAACAGCGCCGGGTCTTTGGCAATCGGTGCATCAATAACCCCTTCATCATTTTCCACGTGGCCGCAAAGCAGGGCGCTGTAGACTTTCTCCACGCTGCGCTGGCTAAACTGCTGGCACAGTGCCGCGTTAATGGCCTTATTGCGCGCAACCACCATCAGCCCGGACGTACCAAAATCCAGACGGTGCACCAGCGTGCAGCCCGGGAACGTCTGAACCAGACGATAATGGACGGAATCAAGGTTTTGCGGATTTTTGCCCGAGAGGCTGAGCAGGCCGGAAGGCTTATCGATCAGCAGCAGATGTTCATCCTGCCAGAGGATCTGAATGTCATCGTGACACGGTGGGGCAATAAAAGAATCAATGATCGCAGACATCAGGCCGCCCGGCTGGAGAGTGGGAGCGGATGATAGCGAAATGCGGGGGAAAAGAAAAACCCTCCCACCGGGCGGTGAGAGGGTGAAGTCTTACGCTGCAACCAGGCTGTCGATGGCGGCTTTCGCGTCGGTCTGCGCTTTGGTCGCCACTTCAGGACCGTAAGCGATACCTTCCGCGAACACGAAGTTCACGTCAGTGATGCCGATGAAGCCCAGGAACAGGCTCAGGTACGGCGCAACCAGGTCGGTTGGGGTATCTTTGTGGATACCGCCGCGGCTGGTCAGTACGATCGCACGCTTGCCTTTTACCAGACCTTCAGGGCCGTTCTCGGTGTAACGGAAGGTTACGCCAGCACGCGCCACCAGGTCGAAGTAGTTCTTCAGCTGGGTTGGGATGTTGAAGTTGTACATTGGGGCGTTGATGACGATGACGTCATGCGCCTGCAGCTCAGCAATCAGCTCGTCGGACAGGGCCAGCGCTTCCTGCTGACGCGGGCTCAGCGGCGCATCGCTTGGGCGCAGCGCGCCAACCAGCTCGCCATCAAGCACAGGAATGGGGTTTGCAGCCAGGTCACGCACGGTGATTTCGTCAGCAGAATGCTGTTCACGCCACTGTTCAACGAAGTAATCAGACAGCTGACCAGACTGAGAGTACCCTGCCAGAATGCTGGATTTCAAAACTAATACTTTGCTCATGGGTGATTCCTGTTGTTGCATTTGATTGAAGGGGGTTGCCCCGTTGCTTGTTGACACTCTATTCACAATCCTGCCACAGAGATAGCGCAATATATCGAAGCCTATGTTCGAATTTTTTGAATAAGGCACGAAAGGCGTCAGTGTGGTACTCTATAGCAATCATTAAAAAGAGAGTTTATCAGGGCGTGTACTGCCCTTTAACGCTATGACAGAACAACAAAAATTCACCTTCCCGATGCTCCTGCAACAGCTCGATTCTCTGACGCTGCGCGACAAACAGCGCTTCGCCCGCCGTCTGCACGGCGTCAAGAAGGTTAAAAATCCTGATGCTCAACAGGCCATTTACCAGGAGATGGCGAAAGAGATTGAACAGGCGGCAGGGAAGGTTGTGCTGCGCGAAGCTGCGCGCCCGGCGATTACCTACCCGGAAAACCTGCCCGTCAGCCAGAAGAAACAGGACATTCTTGAGGCCGTACGCGACCACCAGGTGGTGATTGTCGCGGGTGAAACCGGTTCGGGGAAAACCACCCAGCTGCCGAAAATCTGTATGGAGCTGGGCCGCGGGATCAAAGGCCTGATTGGCCACACCCAGCCGCGTCGTCTGGCGGCGCGCACCGTCGCCAACCGTATTGCCGAAGAGCTGCAGACGGAGCCGGGCGGCTGCATCGGCTACAAGGTGCGCTTCAGCGACCACGTCAGCGATAACACCATGGTCAAGCTGATGACCGACGGTATTCTGCTGGCTGAAATTCAGCAGGATCGCCTGCTGATGCAGTACGACACCATCATCATTGACGAAGCGCACGAGCGCAGCCTGAACATCGACTTCCTGCTCGGCTACCTGAAAGAGCTGCTGCCGCGTCGCCCGGATCTGAAAGTGATCATCACCTCCGCGACCATCGACCCGGAACGCTTCTCGAAGCACTTCAACAATGCGCCGATTATTGAGGTGTCTGGGCGGACATATCCGGTTGAAGTGCGCTATCGCCCGATTGTGGAAGAGGCGGATGATACCGAGCGCGACCAGCTGCAGGCTATTTTTGATGCCGTTGACGAGCTGGGTAACGAAAGCGCGGGCGACATCCTGATCTTCATGAGCGGCGAACGCGAAATCCGCGATACCGCCGATGCGCTCAGCAAGCGCGACCTGCGCCACACCGAGATCCTGCCGCTGTATGCCCGCCTGTCCAACAGCGAACAGAACCGCGTCTTCCAGCCGCACAGCGGACGCCGCATCGTCCTGGCGACCAACGTGGCGGAAACCTCGCTGACCGTGCCGGGCATCAAATACGTGATCGACCCGGGTACGGCGCGCATCAGCCGCTACAGCTACCGCACCAAGGTCCAGCGGCTGCCGATTGAGCCCGTTTCGCAGGCGTCTGCTAACCAGCGTAAGGGCCGCTGCGGCCGCGTGTCGGAAGGGATCTGCATTCGTCTCTATTCTGAAGATGATTTCCTGTCGCGCCCGGAGTTCACCGACCCGGAAATTCTGCGCACCAACCTGGCGTCCGTTATCCTGCAGATGACCGCCCTGGGGCTGGGCGACATCGCGGCGTTCCCGTTCGTCGAAGCGCCGGATAAACGCAACATTCAGGACGGCGTGCGTCTGCTTGAAGAGCTCGGGGCGATTACCACCGACGAGCAGGCGACGGTTTATAAGCTGACGCCGCTGGGCCGCCAGCTCAGCCAGCTCCCGGTCGACCCGCGCCTGGCGCGTATGGTGCTGGAAGCGCAAAAGCACGGCTGCGTGCGCGAGGCGATGATCATTACCTCGGCGCTCTCCATTCAGGATCCGCGCGAGCGTCCGATGGACAAACAGCAGGCCTCGGACGAAAAGCACCGCCGCTTCCACGACAAAGAGTCCGATTTCCTCGCCTTCGTGAACCTGTGGAACTACCTCGGCGAGCAGCAGAAGGCGCTCTCTTCGAACCAGTTCCGCCGCCAGTGCCGGGTGGATTTTCTCAACTACCTGCGCGTGCGCGAGTGGCAGGATATCTATACCCAGCTTCGCCAGGTGGTGAAAGAGCAGGGCATTCCGGTGAACAGCGAACCGGCGGAGTACCGCGAAATCCATATCGCGCTGCTGACCGGCCTGCTGTCCCACATTGGGATGAAGGACGCCGAGAAGCAGGAGTATACCGGCGCGCGCAACGCCCGTTTCGCCATCTTCCCCGGTTCTGGCCTGTTCAAGAAGCCGCCGAAATGGACCATGGTTGCCGAGCTGGTGGAAACCAGCCGCCTGTGGGGACGCATTGCCGCCCGTATCGATCCGGAATGGGTGGAGCCGGTGGCGCAGCATCTGCTTAAGCGCTCGTACAGTGAACCGCACTGGGAGCGCGCGCAGGGCGCGGTGATGGCGACCGAAAAAGTGACCGTTTACGGCCTGCCGGTGGTCGCCGCGCGCAAGGTCAACTACAGCCAGATCGATCCGGCGCTCAGCCGCGAGCTGTTTATCCGTCACGCGCTGGTGGAGGGTGACTGGCAGACGCGCCACGCCTTCTTCCGCGAAAACCTGAAGCTGCGCGCGGAAGTGGAGGAACTTGAGCACAAGTCCCGCCGCCGCGACATTCTGGTGGACGATGAAGCGCTGTTCGAGTTTTACGACCAGCGCATCAGCCACGATGTGATTTCCGCCCGCCACTTCGACAGCTGGTGGAAGAAGGCCAGCAAAGAGACGCCGGACCTGCTCAACTTCGAAAAGAGCATGCTGATTAAAGAGGGGGCGGAGTCGGTCAGCAAGCTCGACTACCCGAACTTCTGGCATCAGGGCAACCTCAAGCTGCGGCTGACCTATCAGTTCGAGCCGGGGGCCGACGCGGACGGCGTGACCGTCCACATTCCGCTGCCGCTGTTAAACCAGGTCGACGAGAGCGGGTTCGAGTGGCAAATCCCCGGCCTGCGCCGCGAGCTGGTGATTGCGCTGATCAAATCTCTGCCGAAACCGGTGCGCCGCAACTTTGTGCCTGCGCCAAATTACGCGGAAGCGTTTTTGGGCCGCGTCACGCCGCTGGAGCTGCCGCTGCTGGACGCGCTGGAGCGCGAGTTCCGCCGCATGACCGGCACCACCATCGACCGCGACGACTGGAACTGGGATCAGGTGCCCGATCACCTGAAAATCACCTTCCGCGTGGTGGACGATAAAAATAAAAAGCTGCTGGAAGGGCGTTCCCTGAGCGAGCTGAAAGAGGCGCTGAAAGGCAAAGTCCAGGAGACGCTCTCTGCGGTGGCCGACGACGGCATCGAGCAGAGCGGGCTGCACATCTGGAGCTTTGGCCAGCTTCCGGAAAGCTACGAGCAGAAGCGCGGCAACTATAAGGTAAAAGCCTGGCCTGCGCTGGTGGACGAGCGCGACAGCGTGGCGATCAAACTTTTTGATAACCCGCAGGAACAGCAGCAGATGATGTGGCGCGGGCTGCGTCGCCTGCTGCTGCTCAACATCCCGTCGCCGATCAAGTATCTGCACGAGAAGCTGCCGAACAAGGCCAAGCTGGGGCTCTACTTTAACCCGTACGGCAAGGTGCTGGATCTGATTGACGACTGCATCTCCTGCGGCGTGGACAAACTCATTCACGAGGCGGGCGGCCCGGTCTGGACGGAAGAGGGCTTTGCTCAGCTGCATGAAAAGGTGCGCGCGGAGCTGAACGACACCGTGGTGGAGATTGCCAAACAGGTCGAGCAGATCCTCACCGCCGTGTTCAACATCAACAAGCGTCTGAAAGGGCGCATGGATATGACCATGGCGCTGGGTCTGTCGGACGTGAAGGCGCAGATGGCGGGGCTGGTTTACCGCGGCTTTGTCACCGGCAACGGCTTCAACCGTCTCGGCGATACGCTGCGCTATCTGCAGGCGATTGAAAAACGGCTGGAGAAGATGGCTATCGATCCGCACCGCGACCGCGCGCAGATGCTGAAAGTGGAGAGCGTGCAGCAGGCGTGGCAGCAGTGGCTGAACAAGCTGCCGCCAGCGCGCCGCGACGATGAAGACGTGCAGGCGATCCGCTGGATGATCGAGGAGCTGCGCGTCAGCTTCTTTGCCCAGCAGCTCGGTACGCCGTATCCGATTTCGGATAAGCGTATTCTGCAGGCGATAGAGCAGATTTCAGGTTAAACCCTTGCCCGGTGGCGCTGCGCTTACCGGGCCTACGAGTGCGAAATGTAGGCCGGGTAAGGCAAAGCCGCCACCCGGCTGGTTATCGTTCTACAATCGCCAGCGTAAACCCATCCCATCCCTTAATCCCCACCGTTTGCAGCGCGGTGGCGGTTAAGCGCGGGTTATCGCCCATCATCTCAATAAAACGCCGCACGCCCAGCACGCGCGCGTCGTCGCTTTGACCGTTAATGACTTCGCCATCACGGACCACGTTATCGCCGATAATTACCGTACCGGGGCGGGAGTAGTGCAGCGCCCATTCCAGATAGCCGGGATTGTTCGGCTTATCGGCATCAATAAAGATCAGGTCGAACGGCGGAACCTCGCCGAAATTCTCCAGCGAGCTCAGCGCCGGGCCTTCAATTAATTCAATGCGTTCGTTTAACCCCGCAAGCTGAATATTCTCGCGCGCAACGCGGGCATGCGTGGGATCGGCCTCAAGCGTAATCAGCTTACCGTCCGGGGGGAGCGCGCGCGCCATCCAGATTGAGCTGTAGGCACCCAGCGTCCCGATCTCAAGAATGCGTCTTGCCTGCGTCATGCGCACGAACAGCGCCAGCAGCTGCCCCTGATTGGCCGCGACATCATGTTCAGGCAGCCCGGCGCGTTTGTTGTTTTCCAGCACCTGATTCAGTACGTCATCGTCAGGAATAAGTGACGAAATCATGAAATTATCAACTGCAGACCACTGTTGTTGCATAGATTGACTCCTTGTGGGGATTGCCGGGTGGCGGCTACGCCTTACCCGGCTTACAGGGCTGAGGAATAAACGCCGGGTGGCGCTTCGCTTACCCGGCCTACGGGGCGAAATGTAGGCCCGGTAAGCGAAGCGCCACCGGGCAGGTTTTCAGGCACTGACCCAGCCGCCGCCCAGCGCTCTGTACAAATCAATCTGCGCCAGCAGCAGGTTATTTTTCACCTGCACGACGCTGGTCTGGACCGAGAACAGCGTGCGCTGCGCGTCCAGCACGTCCAGATAGGAGGAGTAGCCGTTGCGATAGCGATTCTGCGCAATGCGCAGCGTCTCCTGGGCCACATCCTGCTGGGCAAGCAGCTCCGTCAGCTGTTCCTGATAGCGACTTATCGCATCAAGGCTGTTGTTCACTTCGGCAAACGCGTTACGCACGGTTTTTTCATAGGCGTACAGCGCCTGGTTACGCTGGGACTGAGAAATATCCACCTGCGCATTCAGCGCCTGGCGGTTCAGCAGCGGGGCGAGAATACTGCCTCCGACGCTCCAGAGCTGAAGCGGGTTGTCCAGCAGGCCGGAAAGGGTGCGATCCTGAACCGATCCTGTCGCGGTCAGGTTGATCGACGGCAGCAGGCTGGCGCGCGACGCCGCGAGCGAGGCATCCGCCGCTACCAGCTGGCGTTCGGCCTGGACGATATCCGGGCGGCGGTTCAGGAGCGCAGAAGGCAGCTGCGACGGCAGCGTCAGCGGCGTCAGTCCCGCAAAGCTTTCGCTGCGCGCCACGTCGCCGGGGTTGCTTCCCAGCAGCAGGCTGAGGGCATTCTCCTGCTGTGCAATCTGGTGCTGCAGCACGGGCACCTGCGCCCGCGTCGAGCGCAGTTCGGAATCCGACTGCATCAGCTCCAGGCGCGAGCTGTAGCCCGTCTCAAACTGACGCTTCGAGAGGTTAAACGCCTCTTCGCGCGATTTCAGCGTGGACTCGGTCACCCGCAGCTGCTCGTCAAGCGAGAGCAGGGTGACATACCCGGATGCCACAGACGAGGCGACGGTCAAATCCGCGGCCGCGGCCGCGGCTTTTTGCGCCGCCAGCGAGGCTTCGGCAGCGCGCGAGGTGCTGCGGTTGACGCCCCAGATATCCACGTCATAGCTTGCCGTCAGGCTCCCTTTGTACAATGTGCCGTAAACCGGCAGCCCGGTCGCCGCGGATTGTGAACGGGCGCGCGTCCCGGTTACGCCCGCGTCGAGGGAGGGAAACAGGCTGCCGTCGGCCGCATAGACCCGCGCCTGATACTCGTTTATCCGTTCGCGGGCGATCAGCACGTCGCTGTTATGCTGTAGCGCCTGATCCACATAGCGGTTCAGGTGGTTGTCATGGAAATTACGCCACCAGAGCTGCTCCGTCGGGCTGGCAGGGCCGGAGACGGTGCGCCACTGGGTGGGGATGTGCAGCGTCGGCTGCGCCGGTTTGACGTCAACGGACTGGCATCCGGCCAGCATGACCGCCGCCACCAGCGCGGCTATCGGGCGAAGGATCATTGCTTCGCCTCCCGCGTATCAATGGTCACCTGTACCGACATACCCGGACGCAGCAGGGCAGAGTCCTCAGGCTTACCAAGCACCTCAATGCGCACCGGAATACGCTGGGCAATTTTGACAAAGTTCCCGGTGGCGTTATCCGGCGTGATGGCGCTGAACTCCACGCCGGTCGCCGGGGAGATGCTCTCCACGCGGCCCTGATACGCTTTGTTGTTCAGGGCATCGACGGTGAACTTCACCGGCTGGCCGACGCGCAGCTCCGCGAGCTGGGTCTCTTTAATGTTGGCGATGACCCAGTGCTGCGGCGGCACCAGGGTGGTGAGATGGGTTCCGGCGGTCACGTAGGCCCCGAGACGCACGGCGATCTGGCCGAGCTGGCCGTCACGCGGCGCCACAATGCGGGTGTTTTGCAGGTCAATCTGCGCCAGCTCCAGCGCCGCTTTGGCGTTTTCAACATCCGCTTCCAGCGCACCGCGATTGACAATCACCGTCTGCAGATCCTGACGCGACATCTCAAGGGCGGCTTTCGCCTGGTCGATGTCGGCGCTACCCTGAGCGGCACTGGCCAGCGCGGCGTCGCGCTCGCGAATGGAAAGCGAGCCGTCCGCCGTCAGCTCTTTCACCCGTTTTAAATCCGCCTGGCTTTTCAGGCTCTGGGCGCGGGCATTTTTCAGCGCGGCGTCATTTTTGGCGATTGTTGCTTCGGCGCTTTTACGCTGCTGCAGGTTGTTATTCAGGGCGGCAATTTTCATCGCCAGCTGCGCCTCTGCCTGATGCACCCGCTGACGATAGATACGGTCATCGATCTGCAGCAGCAGGTCGCCTTTTTTCACCTGCACAAAGTCCTGAACCTTTACCTCGGTGATATAGCCGTTCACCTGCGGGCTGATAAACGTCGTCTGGCCGCGCACGTAGGCGTTATCGGTAAACTGCGCGTGACGGGTGAACGGCGGCAGTTGCCACGCATAAAGGATCACCAGCACGCCGACAATACCGATGGCGGCGGCGGTGAAAACGGAAACAATGCGCACATTTTTGCGGGTGTTGGCCTGCTCTTTGGCGGCATCCTGCTGACTCATAAACTCTCCAGAACTCTTTCAATTATTTGTTGCCGGTGGCGTTCTTCAGCGCCAGACGGGCAGTGATGCGCAGGCGCAGCAAGCGCCATAAAATCCAGACCAGCGTGGCGGCAGCGATGCTCGCCGTCAGCAGATAAGTATCGTTATAAGCCAGAATATTCGCCTCCAGCGCGGTGACCGTTTGCAGCTGCGTTATCGCCTGGGTGCCCAGCAGCGCGCTGTCGCCAATCAGGCTTTTATACATCTGGGTATAAAGCTGAATTCGCTCGTTGACCAGCGGGTTGAGCGTGGTGAGCTGGTCCGCCAGCAGGCTGGAGTGGTATTTCTCGCGCCAGGTCTGGAAGGTGCCGAGGATCGCGGAGCCCAGCAGGCCACCGAGGTTCTGGCTCATGCCAAACATCACCGAGAAGCTGACCAGGTTCCGCGGGTCGGCGATCACCCCGCCAATGGCGGCCAGCATAGCGGGCGCCAGGAAGAAGGCGCTGCCGAAGCCCAGCAGGAACTGGCTTACCATCAGCTGATCCGGACGGGTCAGGTTGTTGGACTGGCTGTCCAGCAGCGAGGCAACAATCATCAGCGCCAGAGAGGTGATGATTGGCCACGCCAGTTTCGTCGGCTTGATGGTGAGACAGCTGGTGACAATCCCGCAGACGATCCCGGCGAAAATGGACCACGCCAGATGCGTCATCTGCTCGTTCTGTAAGCCCACGTACTGCAGCCAGCCGATGACGCCGGTGTTCTGCTCTGCCAGCACGATACGGATCAGCAGCATAATCAGCCCCAGGCGGACGATGCTGCCGCTCGACAGCCAGCGGGTGTTCAGCAGCGGGTTGCTGCGGTTATGTTCAAAGACGATGGCTGCGACAATCAGCACCAACGATAGCGCCAGCGACCAGCCGATCCAAGGCGCTTCGAACCACCAGTCAAGGCGACCCAGAGAGAGGACGGCACAGAGCAGGGCCATCCCGGGGGCCAGTAAAAAGAAGGTGATAAAGTCTTTTTTCTCAAAGACCTTGCGCCGGTCGCCCGGCGGCAGTTTTAAGGCGATGACGCAGGCCAGGGAGATCAGCGCCAGTCCCAGCTCGAAGAAATAGAGCCCGCGCCACTCGTCCAGCTGCAGCAGCTCGGTTGAAAACAGGCGGGCCAGCGGGATGGCGAGCGACGATCCGGTGATGCCGATGGTCAGCGCCTTCAGGCGGTGCTTCGCAGGCCAGGCCTGGATCTGATAGTAAATCCCCAGCGAGCTGAGCGCGGCGGCCACCATGCCGTGCGCGGCGCGCACCATCAGCGCCGAGCTGAGATCGTTAACGAACAGGTGGAAAAAGGTGACCAGCACGTACAGCACCAGAAAACCTTCCGTAAAGGCGCGCAGGCCGTACTGCTGGCGGAATTTAACCAGCAGCAGGTTGATGGAGATGTTGGTCATCACATAAACCGCGGGCAGCCAGGCGATTTCGGTTGACCAGGCGCCGAAGGTCCCCTGCAAATTTTGCAGGTTGGCGGTCACCACCGCATTCCCCAGCGCGCCCGTCAGGCAGACCAGCAGGCCCACGACGCCATAGGCAATGCGTTTTGGCGTACTGTGTTCGGGCGTGGAGGGCGAACCCAGCAGGGCGGGTTTCTCATGTGGCTGCCACTCGCGAGGAGCATAAGGGTCGCGTTCGGGCAGGCGCATAACGTCGTTTACCTTAGAAATGATTGAATAATTAGCGGGCTAGCGATTCTACGACTCCCGCAAATGATAATTCAAGTGAATATGATTTACGCATGTTAATCAAATGGTGAAGGGAAATTTAAGGAAAAAGAGCGGCCCGCAGGACGGGCCGGGAAGGGTCAGAGACGTTCGGGCTGCGCCTGGATGAGAGTGGCGCGCTTAACGCGGCTGGCGCAGAAAATCGCGATTAAAGAAATGGTCACCGTGACGGCAAGATACCAGGCCACCGGCACCCAGTCGCCGTCGTATTTTGCCAGCAGGCCGGTGGCAATCAGCGGCGCGGTACCGCCTGCCAGCGCGGCACCCAGCTGATAGCCGAGCGTAATGCCGGTGTAGCGCACGTTTGCGCTAAAGATTTCAGAGCACAGCGTGCCGAGTACCGCCGTGACAGGGGCCCACAACACGCCAAAGGCGATGACCGTCGCGAGCACGATACCCCACGTGGTGCCGGTATTGAGCAGCATAAACCACGGTACGATAAACAGGCCCAGCACGAAGACGCTGATTGCGTACATGCGCTGACGGCCTACCTTATCGGAGAGCAGCCCCATTAGCGGGATCATAAGGGTCGCCACCAGGGCTCCCAGCGTCACGGCTTCCAGCGCCTGCGATTTCTGATACGTCAGCGTGCTGGTGGCATAGCTCACCACGAAGGTCGAGAAAATATAGAACGGCGCGGTTTCAACCACCTTCAAACCGGCGGCAATCAGCACTTCACGCCAGTGATGTTTCAGCGTATCGCGCAGGGGAGTCTTAGCCACCTGGCCGGACGCTTTCACTTTCTGAAAATCGGGCGTTTCGTCAATATCTTTGCGGATCCACAGGCCGAGCAACACCAGCACCGAGCTCAGCAGGAACGGGATGCGCCAGCCCCAGGAGAGAAAATCCTCCTCGCTGAACAGGGTCATCAGCGACACGATAAAGGTTGCCATCAGCATGCCGATGGTGACGCCCGCCTGCGGAATACTGCCGAAGAAGCCTTTACGTTTTTCTGGCGCGTATTCATAGGCCAGCAGCAGCGCGCCGCCCCATTCACCGCCGATGCCCATCCCCTGAATGATGCGCATCAGGATCAGCAGCGCAGGCGCCCAGAGGCCAATCATCTCATACGTGGGCAGCAGGCCAATCATAACGGTTGCACCTCCCATCAAAGAGAGGGTCAGCACGAGGGTTTTTTTCCGTCCGATGCGGTCGCCGATGTGGGCGAAAAGTACCCCACCAATGGGGCGAATAAAGAAGGTTAATGAGAAAGAGAGATAAGAGAGGATGAGTCCGATCACCGGATCGACCATCGGGAAAAAGATCTTATTGAAGACCAGCGCGGCCGCCGTACCGTAGAGAAAATAGTCAAACCATTCAATGGCGCTCCCGGTAAGGCTGGCGATTAACACCTTTTTATTTTTACGTAACACCGTCGTCGTACTTTCATGTTCTGTCATGACCTGAAACCCCGCCACGTTGATGATGAGAGAGGTGTCACCTGGCGCGCTTCAGGTGCAACCTGTGATGATAAAAAAGGTTGTGAAATTGTTAAGCAACTTAGGGTTGGATGTTGTCTTTGGCAAGCGCAGGGGGGATAAAACTGGTCAGATCACGGCGAAATAAGCAGCGTTGGGTGCTTTTTCATGCCGCCTGCACAATACAATGTTTTGTAGGGCTGGAAATCAAAAGCATAATAGGCAGGTGCAACCCGATGATTTTTGGATGTTTCTGGTTATTTCAGAAAAATGATAAATTCGGCGCTTCAACAACGTGAGGAGTTCACCATGGTTCAGCCCCATTTTCCCGTTCTGGCGGATGCCACGCTGGCGGCCATCAATACTGTCGGCGCATGGCTGGCGCAGGATGACCTGAGCGCGACCCGTCCGAGCCCGGAAGTCGATGCGGTGATTCTGGCCGGAAACGCGGTGATCCCAACCATTGACGCGGCCTGCCGTATTGCCGCCCAGAGAGATGTACCGCTTCTGATCAGCGGCGGCATCGGCCATTCGACCCCCTTTTTATATACCGCCATTGGCAATCATCCGCGTTACCACACCGTACCGGTCACAGGGCGGGCCGAAGCGAGCATTCTTGCCGACATTGCGCGGGCGTTCTGGCAGATCCCCGAGGCGCGTCTGTGGGTTGAGGATCGCTCCACCAACTGCGGTGAAAACGCGCGCTTTAGCTGGAACATGCTGAAACAGCGTCATCGAACGACCGGGCGGGTGCTGGTGGTGCAGGATCCGACGATGCAGCGCCGCACGATGGCGACGTTTGCCCGCGTGTGTCGTGATGAGCCCGTTTCACCGCAGTGGATCAGCCATCCCGGGTTTACGCCGACGCTGCAAAACGGTAACGAGGGCGTGGAATTCAGCGAGGGCCACACCGGGCTGTGGCCCGTTGACCGTTACCTTTCACTGGTTATGGGGGAGTTGCCGCGCCTGTATGACGACGCTAACGGCTATGGCCCGGCCGGGCGGGATTATATTGCTCACGTTGAATTCCCCGAGGCCGTCATGGCAGCGTGGAAACAGCTACAGCAGGATCCTGTCCTGAAGGGCGCACGTAAAATAATTTAGGCACGGAACAATCCCCTCGCCCCATTGGGGAGAGGGTGAGGGGGAAAAATCACAGCGCCGCAAACTTATCCAGCGTCCGCACCAGCTGCGTCACAAACCCATACTCGTTGTCATACCAGGCAACGGCTTTCACCAGCTGAAGGTCTCCCGCTTCTGACACCTCCGTCTGCGTGGCGTCAAACACCGAACCATAATGCGAGCCAATCACATCTGACGACACAATCTCTTCATCGGTATACCCGAACGATTTATTGCCCTGAGTGGCCTTTTTCAGCGCGGCGTTAATCTCCTCAACGGTCACTTTCTTGCCCAGAATGGCCACCAGTTCGGTAACGGAGCCCGTTTTAACCGGCACGCGCTGGGCGTGGCCTTTCAGTTTGCCGCTGAGCGCAGGGATCACCAGACCAATGGCTTTGGCGGCGCCGGTGGTGTGCGGAATGATATTCTCTGCCGCCGCCCGGGAGGCGCGAAGATCTTTCCCGCGCGGGCCATCCACCAGCGCCTGGGTACCGGTATAGGCATGAATGGTGGTCATGGTGCCCACCTTAATTTCAAACGCGTCGTTCAGGGCTTTTGCCAGCGGGGCGAGGCAGTTGGTGGTGCAGGAGGCGACGGAAATAATGGTATCACTGGCGTCAATGGTCTCGTCGTTCACGCTGTAGACGATGGTTTTCATGTCCCCCGCGGGCGCAGAGATCAGCACCTTCTTCGCGCCCGCGTCCAGGTGCGCCCGTGATTTCTCTTCAGACGTATAAAAGCCGGTGCACTCCACGACGATATCCACGCCCGCGGCTTTCCACGGAATGTGCTTTGCCTCTTTTTCGGCATAGACCGCGATGGTTTTACCGTCAACGATCAGCGCATCCTCGGTGAAATCCACGCTCCACGGGAAGCCACCGTAGTTGGAATCGTGCCTGAGCAGGTAGGCCAGCACTTTGGGAGAGGTGAGGTCGTTGATGGCGACGACGGTATTACTGTCCTGGGTTTCAAGAAGGCGACGCAGAACAAGACGTCCGATGCGTCCAAATCCGTTAATGCCAATTTTACTCATGGTGTTCTCCTGTAAACGTGTCGATGTGACAGTTTGAACTCATCCAGGCTTAGACCATCACGGGCAGGGCGGCAATTGAAGATGCTTCATGCGGGAGGATGTATTTGAAAAACCATACAGAAAAGTTAATGAATTTTTAAGGAAAGGAGATTATGTTGGCGCGGTAACTGTTTTTAATCGAGAAATCACATGCGCACTAAATATACAAGCCTGCAAATCGGCATCCACTGGCTGGTGTTTCTATTAATCATCGTCGCCTACTGCGCCATGGAGTTCAGAGGTTTCTTCCCGCGCACCGCGCGCCCGACGATCAACATGATCCACGTCTCATGCGGGATCAGTATCCTGGTGCTGATGGTGACGCGTCTGCTGGTTCGCCTGAAATTCCGTGCACCACCGATTCAACCGAAGCCAAAAGCGATGGTGACGGGGATGTCTCATCTGGGGCATCTGGTGGTGTATCTGCTGTTTATTGCGCTGCCGCTGATTGGCATTGTGATGATGTATAACCGGGGCAGCGACTGGTTTGCTTTTGGCCTGGCGATGCCGCATGCGGCGGAGTCCAATTTTGACCTGGTAGATATGCTGAAAGAGTGGCACGAGACGCTGGCAAATCTGGGCTATTTTGTGATTGGCCTGCACGCCGCGGCGGCGCTGATGCACCACTATTTCTGGAAAGATAATACCCTTCTGCGCATGATGCCGAAAAAGCGTTCGTAGTCTTTAACGCTTGCCGGGTGGCGGCTATGCCTTACCCGGCCTACGATGCAATTCCAGAATCGTAGGCCGGGAGCGCTACGCGTCACCCGGCTTGTTTTTTAACCCAACAGAGCACGCTCTTCAGCCGTTAACGCCAGCGTCTGCGTTGACCCCGTTTCCGACGACGTCACCGCCGCTTCCAGCACGGCCATCACCGCTAATGCCTCAACAGGGTGGACCGGATTGGCGATTTCCCCGCGTAGCGCATTACGCACGTTGATGTAGTACTGACGCTGATCGCCTTTCGGGGTAGGGATCGTCTGCGATGCGCCGTCAGCGCCAAAGAACACCATGCTGTCGCTGTCTTCGCCCCAGGCCTCACTGCCGGGGATCACCCCGGAGAGCAGCTGTGCTTCCTGCTGATCGATTCTGGCCTTCACCACGCTGCCCTTGTCCCCGTGGACGGCAAAGCGCGCCGTACCGCCCGCCACCAGCATGCTGGCGTGCAAAATCACCTTATGCTCCGGGTAGTTTAAGACCACGTGCGCCCAGTCGTTAATTTCTGCACCGTCGCGCAGCGTCGCGATATTCCCCTGAACCGACTGCGGCAGGCCAAAGAGCTGCAGCGTCTGGTCGATAAGATGAGGACCCAGGTCAAACCATAAGCCACTTCCGGGGACGTTCTGCTCGCGCCAGCGCACGCGCACTTCCGGGCGGAAGCGGTCGATATGCGACTCCAGGTGTTTGACCTTGCCGAGCGTGCCCTGCTCAATAACCTGCTTAATGCCGAGGAAATCGCTGTCCCAGCGGCGGTTGTGGAAGACGGAGAGCAGACGCTGCTTTTCCTCCGCCAGCGCAATCAGGTCGCGGGCTTCCTGCATGTCGAGGGTGAAAGGCTTATCCACCACGACATGCTTGCCGGCGTTCAGAGTCAGCGTCGCCAGCGGGGCGTGCGTGGCGTTGGGGGAGGCAATCACCACCAGATCAACATCCGGATGCTGAATAGCCTCTTCAGGGGTGGCGACCACCTCTACGTCCGGCAGATCGCGTTTAACCTTCTCTTCATCACGAGAAGAGACCACGGCCAGCTTAAGCCCGTCCACAGACTGGATTAACGGGGCATGGAAGGTTTTGCCCACAAATCCATACCCGATCAGCGCAATGTTAATTGTTCGAACTGTACTCATGAACTTCTCCACGTTAATTCGCGCACACCGTGACCTGCAATGCGCCAGGGTCCCCAAGCTCAGGCCAGGGACGATCTAAAAAGAGTTGTTGAATGTTGGATAACCCGGAAACCAGATACGGCTCGCAGCGGTTGACCTTCAGGCGGTCGGCAACAATCCAGTGCGCATGGCTTGCGTCAAGCATCGCGCGCTTAACCTCGGCATCCGCTTCTTTACCGGCGCTCAAACCGAGTTCGGCATGAATGGCGCACGCCCCGAGGATGGCGATATCTGCCCGATAACGGGACAGCAACGACAACGTGGCGCTTCCGGCAAACAGGCGCTGCTGGTGGTCCCATTTCCCCCCGAGCAGGATCAGTTCAACGTCTTCCCGGTCGCTAAAATGCTGGGCGATATCCAGCGACGTGGTTATGACGGTGAGCGGCCCGCGAAGAAAGGAGGCGACAGCCATTACCGTGCTGCCCGCATCCAGAAACAGGGTAGAACCCGCAGGGACCTGCTGGGCGACCTGTTTTCCGAGGCGCTGTTTGGTTTCCGGCAGCAGCGTATTGCGGCCCTGACGGTTCATGGCGGAAAGATTCAGCGCGATGGCTCCGCCGTGGTTCTTCTGCGCCAGACCCTGGTTCTCCAGGTCGGTCAGATCCCGACGGATGGTATCGGCTGAAACCTGCAGCTTTTCTGCCAGTTCGGTGATGCTGGCCTGGCCTTGCTCGCTCAGGATATCCAGAACGTGGCGCTGTCGTGCAGTTTTGTGCATCGGTTACATTCCTGCAAAATATCGCAATAGTTTGCATAATACAGCATTTTAACGCAGAGAGAAGGGCAACGTGGTTTTGATGTCGGGGAGTGAGGTGATGATTCAGATGCGTGATTATTAAAATTTCATTAAACAGGTATAAGCAAGACGTTTTGATTGTTAATCATAATGTTATTGTTATGTTTTATTTAACGGTTTGGATTATGTAACCAGCGCAACACCATTGTCTGGAGTTAAGTTTCGACAAAATAGATATTTATAGATATTAATTGCTTTAATTAGTTTTTTAATAGCGATAAATCCCAATTCATCCTGTTTGGCTACTTAAATTGACACTTCTTTGAAAATCTTTGTGTCTGACCCGCGCGGAAATTAACGCAAAAATGTGCAGGGAGCAAATTAAGAATTTTCCTTAAATAACAGACGGTTTATATGTTTCATCTGAAAGGTCATTTTAAGACTTTTGTCCAGAAACCCCATCTTTTTTCTTAATTGTAACACCACATTAACATTGTGGGTGTAGTGGCCTATAACACATTTTGTTATGCTGCTAACCACTTTAGGAAATAAGTAAATTCTTAATTAAATAAGACGCAGGCAGATCTCATCTCCAGGGGGAAATGGGTATGGGGAGTTTTACCTAAAATTCGGCAAGGATGCTAAAAAAGATATTTGTCTAATTATCTATACCTCTTTTTGGGTAATTGCTTCAGTGTCACTCAGAGTCAGGGAGATAAAATGACGATATTACGAAAGCCAATGTTACGCCGATTTACAGCAGCGCTGGCATTCATTTCATTAGCCATAAATACGGCGTACGCCAATAGTAGTCAGGTGGGTATTGCCCCGGTTGCCAGGACAACCTTAAAAGAAAGTATTCTTTTTGCTATCGATCGCGATCCGTCTATTAGTCAGCAGGCCGCGCAGCTCGGTATTGGTCAGGCACAAATAGATGAAGCGCGCAGCGGCTGGATGCCGCAAATATCGCTGAACGGGAGCACGGGCCATAGCCAGACCACCGATTCCAGCGGGTCGCTGAAGAATTCAGCCGCCTGGGGACTGAGCCTGACGCAGCTGATCTATGATTTTGGCAAGACCAATAACAGCATCAGCCAGTCTTCCGCCCAGCGCGATAGCTATCGCTACCAGCTGATGAGCACGCTCTCTGACGTGGCGGAAAAAACGGCGCTGAGCTATGTCGAGGTCAAACGCTATGCCGATCTGCTGCAGGCAGCAAAGGAGAACGTTCAGGCCCTGAAAAATGTTGAGCAGCTGGCAAAGCTGCGCGCCGACGCGGGCGTGAGTTCGACCTCCGATGAGCTCCAGACCCGCACGCGTATTGCCGGTATGCAGGCAACGGTCGCGCAGTATCAGGCCGCCTTAAACAGCGCCCGCGCAAGGCTTGCGGTATTAACCGGCATGCAGGCAGAAAACTATTCGCCTGTACCCGCAAACCTCGCGGTTGAACCTGATTCGCTCAACCGCATTGATTATTCGCTGATACCGGCGGTCATGGCCGCGCAAAACATGGAGCGCTCTGCCCAGTATGGCGTGGAGACGGCGAAGTCCCAGCACTGGCCGACCCTCAGCCTGAAGGGCGGACGTACCCGTTACGAGTCGGACAACCGTTCGTACTGGGACGACCAGATCCAACTCAACATTGACGCACCGCTTTATCAGGGCGGCGCGGTCTCTGCACGCGTGCGGCAGGCTGAAGGCGCGCGGGCGATGGCCTCCTCTCAGGTCGATCAGGCGCGTTTCGACGTCCTGCAAAAAGCCTCCGTCGCGCAGGCGGACTGGACCGGCGCGCGGGGAAGAATGGAGGCCGGGAAACAGCAGCTGGAAAATGCGCTGCGCGCCCGTGATGTTTATAAAAATGAGTACACCCTGAGCAAGCGGAGCATTAACGATCTGCTCAGCGTTGAGCAGGATGTCTGGCAGGCCACCTCGGCGAAAATAATCGCTGAGTATGATGGCTGGAGTTCAGCAATTAATTATGCTTCCGCGGTTGATAATTTAATGCCGCTTATTGGAATAGAGAAAAACGCTGCCGCAAAACTACCCGATTTGAGTTAAAAAAAGACGCGTATTGTCGCGCAAAATAAGTCTGAAAATAATGGGTGTTTTTTCCCAGGGATAGCTACATCCGTCTGGTGGACATATCCACAGGAATCCGCACACCTGCAAGGAGAGAAATATGAGTAACATAAAGGTTGTTGATGTCATCATTCGCAAAACGGCGGAGAAAACGAAATTAACCGGCGAAGGAAATTTGTCGGTCTCTATTTCCTCCCCGAGCGTGATTGAAATCCAGGGTTCTGCTCAGGATGTGGTGCGATATGTCCGCCAGGGTAAAGACCTCCTCATTTATATGAAAGATGGCAGCGTGATTCGCTGCAATAACTATTTTGTTGAAGATCCTGAGACGCACAACCAGTCAGAGCTGGTGTTCAACGATCGTCAGGAACTGACGCATATTTCTTTTGCCGATACCGGGGAAGCGTCAGGCGTGGCGGTGACCGAGCTAACCGCGCAGGCCACACCGATTAGCAGCATTCAACCTTTCCTCGAGCAGGGAAGCGTCTTAAGCGACGCCCCGTGGGGCTGGATTGCGGGAGCTGCATTAGGCGGCGGTGCCATCGGGGCGCTGCTGGCAAACGGCGGCGACGGCGAGACTAAAACAAAAGTTATTGATAATACGAAAGAAGTGGAAAGCGCCACGCCAACCTTCCTGCTGTCGGATAAAGCGGGCGACAAGCAGGGCGTGCTGACAGCAAACGCGATCACGGACGACAACACGCCAACCTTTAGCGGTACCGGCCAGCCGGGCGCGACCATCCAGATCAAAGACAGCAGCGGCAGCACCATCGCCAGCGCCATGGTCGGTAAAGAGGGCACCTGGACGGTAAAATTACCGACCCAGACGGACGGGGAACACACCTGGTCGGTGGTGCAGATCGACGGCAGTAAAACCACCGATGCGGGCAACATTACCGTAACGGTCTCGACCGCCGAGGCTGCCATTACGCTGGCTACCACGGCGGGCGACAACGTGCTTAACGCCAGCGAGCAATCCGCGGGCTTTACGCTCTCCGGTGCCAGCAAGAATCTGGCGCAAGGTACCGCACTCACCGTGACGCTGAACGGTAAAACCTATACGACGGAAGTGGGGGCTGACGGGACGTGGAGTGTTAACGTGCCCGCGGCTGACGCGCAGGCCCTGGGCGATGGCACCTGGACGGTCAACGTCATCGGCAAAGACGCGACAGGTAACACCGTGAGCGGCAGCCAGACAATCGGCGTGGATAGCGTCGCGCCAACCCTCTCTGTCGATACCCTCGCGCAGGACAACATCATTAATGCCGCCGAGCACAGCCAGCCGCTGACGCTGACCGGCAAAACGACTGCGGAAGCCGGTCAGATCGTCACGGTCACGCTGAACGGTAAAAACTACAACGCCACGGTGGGCAGCGACGGTACCTGGTCCGTCACGCTTGCTGCGGACGACGTGCAGGCGCTCAACGAGGGTAATCACACCCTGACGGTGAACGTCAGCGACAAAGCGGGCAACGGTTCGTCTGTCACCGCAGATTTCACGGTGGATACCACCGCGCCGGTGGTCACCATCGATACCGTGGCGGGCGACAACATACTGAACACCAGCGAACAGGGCCAGGCGCAGATTATTTCCGGGCAGACGAGCGGCGCGTCGGCAGGCGATGTGGTCACCGTGGCCGTTGGCGGCCAGTCCTTCACCGGCGTGGTGCTGGCGGACGGCAGCTGGAGCGTGGGCGTTCCGGCATCCGTGCTGGGCGCGCTGGGTGAAGGCAACCACACGATTTCAGTATCCGTGACCGACGCGGCGGGCAACACCGGCAGCGCCACGCACGGTATTACGCTGAGCGGCAACCCGCCAGAATTTACGATTGACGCCATTAGCCAGGACAACGTGCTGAATGCCCAGGAGGCGATGCAGCCGCTGAGCCTGACCGGTACCAGCAACCTGCCTGACGGCAGCGCCATTACCGTGACGCTGAACAACGTCAGCTATCAGGCCACCGTTGAAAACGGCATCTGGGCGGTCCAGGTGCCGGTTTCCGACGTGCTGAATCTGGCGAACACCCTCTACACCGTCAGCGTCAGCGGCACTGACAGCGTGGGTAACAGCGGCTCTGCCGGGGCGACGCTGCTGGTGGATACCGTGCTGCCGCAGGTGATCATCAACACCTTTGCGGGCGACAACCTGGTCAATAACGCCGAAGCGGGTGTCGATCAAACCCTCAGCGGTCGCGTTACCGGCGCGGCGGCGGGCGATACCGTTTCTGTCACCGTGGGCGGCAAGAGCTACACCGCCACGGTGGGCAGCGATCTGACCTGGAGCGTGAAAATCCCGTCAGCGGATCTTAAGGCGTTCGGCGACGGCGATTTAACCTTCACCGCGTCGGTGACCAATTCGCACGGCAATACCGGTACCGGCGAGCGCGATATCAACATCAACGCACAGCTGCCGGGCCTGCGTGTGAACACCATTTCCGGCGATGACGTGGTCAACGCCATCGAACAGCAGCAGGATCTGACCGTCACCGGCGTCAGCACCCACCTGGCCGCGGGCACGCCGATCGTCGTCACCATTAACAACGTCGAATATAACGCCGTGGTTACCGCCAGCGGCGGCTGGAGCATTGGCGTTCCTGCTGCGGACCTGCAGGCCTGGACCGCGGGAGAGGTGACGGTTAGCGTCAGCGCAAAAGATGCCTGGGGCAATACCGTTGCGGCTGAACACCCGATTGAACTCGATCTCAACGCCGTGGCGGTCACCATTGATACCGTCTCCGGCGATGACCTGCTGAATGCGGCAGAAAAAGGTGCCGATTTAACTCTCTCCGGAAAGACGCAGGGCGTGGAGGCGGGGCAGACCGTGGTGGTGAAATTCGCCGACCAGACCTTTACCGCCCAGGTGCAGCAGGATGGCTCCTGGAGCCTGACCGTGCCCGCCAGCGCCATGGAAACCCTGATCGACGGGCGCGCGCAGGTGAGCGTCAGCGTCACGAACGTCAACGGTAACAGTGCCGACGCGTCGCGCGTGGTCACGGTGGATACGCTGCCGCCGGCGATTACCCTCGATAACCTCACCAGCGATAACATCATCAATGCGGCAGAGGCGCAGCAGGATTTAGCCTTAAGCGGCACCAGTACTGCGGAACCGGGCCAGACGGTCACCGTGACGCTGAACGGCAAAACGTATCAGACCACGGTTCAGACGGACGGAACCTGGCAGCTGATCGTACCGGCGGCTGACGTCGGTGCCCTCAACGATGGCATCGTGACCGTGACGGCCACCGTAAGCGACGTGGCGGGCAACAGCAGCAGCGCCGACCGCGTGGGTCTGGTGGACGCGACCGTGCCGCAGGTGACCATCAACCACTTCGTCACCGACACCAATACCGTTAACCAGCTCGCCCATGCACAGGCTCAGATCCTGAGCGGCTCCGTCACCGGGGCGGCAGCGGGCGATCGGGTGACTATCACTATTAACAGCGTCGATTACACCACCGTGGTGGATGCGGCGGGCAACTGGAGCCTTGGCCTGCACGCGTCTGTCGTGCAGGGGCTGACGGACGGTACCTGGACCATCGACGTCTCCGTGACCGACCGATCCGGCAATACCGGAAGCAGTTCACTGGATGTGGTGGTGAATACCGTGACGCCTGTTATCGGTATCAACACGCTGGCGGCGGACGACGTGATCAACGCGACCGAGAAGGGCGAAGATCTGCAGATTTCCGGCACCAGCAACCAGCCGGAAGGCACGACCATTACGGTGACCCTGAACGGCGTTCACTACACGGCTACCGCTGACGCCAGCGGAAACTGGAGCGTAACCGTTCCGGCGGCAAACGTCTCGGCGCTGGGCGAAGCGAATTACACCGTGACGGCGAACGTCACCGATAGCGTCGGCAACAGCGCCTCAACCTCGCACGATGTGCTGGTGGACAGCTCGCTGCCGGTGGTAACGATCGACACGCTGGCGGGCGACAATATCGTTAACGCGGCGGAAGTGGCGGCAGGGCAAACCCTGACCGGTAAGGTGACAAATGCGGAGCCAGGTGACACTGTCACGATTACCCTTGGCGGCCAGACCTTTACTGCCACCGTGCAGGACGATCTCACCTGGAGCCTGCCGTTAACCCAGAGCCAGTTGACCGCGCTGGGCAACGGCGATCTCACCGTATCGGCCAGCGTCACCAACGCGCACGGCAATACCGGTTCTTCTTCGCTCGACTTCACCATCGACGCCCAGCTTCCGGGGCTGCGTATTGATACGGTCGCAGGCGACGACGTGATCAACGTGATTGAGCACGCTCAGAACCTGATTGTGTCCGGCACCAGCACCGATCTGGCGGCGGGCAGCGCCGTCACCGTGACCATCAACGGAAAAGCGTATTCCGCAACGGTGCTGGCGGACGGCACCTGGCAGGCGGCGGTACCGGCGGCGGACGTGTCCCAGTGGGCAGATGGCTCGCTGGATATCAAGGCAAGCGCGCAGGATGCCTCCGGCAACCCGGTGGCTATCGGGACCGTCGTGGACGTCGATCTCGCGCCGGTTGCCATCACCATCAGCAGCGTGACCGACGACAACGTCCTTAACGCAGCGGAAAAAGGCCAGGATCTGGTGCTGTCCGGCACCACGTCCAACGTTGAAGCGGGCCAGACCGTCATCATTACCTTCGCAGGAAAAACGTACACCACGACGGTGGATGTCAACGGCGACTGGACCTGGACCGTTCCGGCTGCCGATCTGAGCGGCCTGAAAGACGGCGACGCCAACGTGCAGGTCAGCGTCACCAACGTGAACGGCAACGCCGCGTCTTCGGCGCAGGCATTCAGCGTCGACACCACCGCGCCGACGGTGACCATCAACACCATCAGCGGCGATAACATGCTGAATGCGGCAGAGGCGGCGCAGGATCTGACCCTGAGCGGGACCTCTACTGCCGAAGCGGGCCAGACGGTCACGGTGACCTTCAACGGCAATCAGTACACCGCGCAGGTGCAGGCGGACGGCAGCTGGACGCTCGACGTGCCTGCGGCCGATCTCGCGGGCATCACCGACGGCGGCGTCGCGGTCACGGCGACCGTGTCCGATAAAGCAGGTAACCCGGCCAGCGCGGGCTCATCGGTGCTGGTGGACACCACCGTACCGCAGATTAGCTTCAACATCGTCGCGGGCGACGACATCGTGAATATTGCCGAGCACGGCCAGGCGCTGATCGTCTCCGGTAAGGTCACGGGCGCGCAGGCGGGCGACGTGATTACCGTGACCCTGAACGGTAAAGATTACACCGCCATGCTGGACGCGTCCGGCAGCTGGAGCGTGGGCGTTCCGGCGGCGGACGTGGGCGCGCTGGTCAACGGCGACCAGACGATCTCCGCGACCCTCACCGACAAAGCCGGTAACAGCGCCACTGCGACGCACGAATTTGACGTCTCCCTGACCGCGCCGGTGGTCGCCATCAATACCCTGGCGGCTGACGACGTGATCAATGCGGCCGAGAAAGGTCAGGATCTGCAGGTGTCCGGCACCAGCAACCAGCCGGAAGGAACCGCCATTACGGTGACCCTGAACGGGATTAACTATACGGCCACCACCGACGCGAGCGGGAACTGGAGCGTGACCGTTCCGGCGGCACACGTCTCGGCGCTGGGCGAAGCGAGCTACGCCGTGACGGCGAGCGTAACTGACGCCGCGGGCAACAGCGCGAGCACCGGCCACAGCGTGCTGGTTGACAGCGCGCTGCCGCAGGTCACCATCAATCCGGTCGCAACGGACGACGTGATTAACGCGGCGGAAGTGGCTGCCGGACAGACCCTGAGCGGGAAAGTGAGCGGTGCGGCGAGCGGTGACACTGTCACTATTACCCTCGGCGGCAATACCTATACCGCGACGGTTCAGGACGATCTGAGCTGGTCGGTCAACGTGCCGTCCTCGGTCTTAACCGCCATCGGTAACGGCGATCTGACGGTGTCAGCCAGCGTCACTAACGGCCACGGCAACACCGGCACCGGCGAGCGCGACATCACCATTGATGCCAACCTGCCGGGCCTGCGCGTCGATACCGTGGCGGGCGACGATGTGATCAATAGCATTGAACACGCTCAAAATCTGATTATCACCGGTTCCAGCGACGGTCTGGCAACGGGCGCGGCGCTGACCGTCACCGTCAACGGCAAAACCTACGCGGCCACCGTACTGGCGGACGGCACCTGGACGGCGGCCATTCCGGCGGCCGACGTCAGCGCGCTCGGCGCGGGCACGGTTACCGTGAAGGTTGAAGGTCATAGCGCGGCGGGCAACCCGGTTTCCATCAGCCATGACGTGAAGGTGGATCTGGCGACAGTCGCCATCAGCATTAACCCGATTGCCTCTGACGACGTGATTAACGCGGCGGAGAAAGGCGCGGACCTGGTGCTGTCCGGCTCCACCACCAACGTGGAAGAAAACCAGACCGTTACCATCACCTTCGGCGGCAAATCGTACACCGCGACGGTGGATGCCGACGGCAACTGGACGGCCACCGTGCCGTCTGCCGATTTGGGCAGCCTGAAGGACGGCGATGCCAGCGTGCAGGTGAGCGTCACCAACGTGAACGGCAACAGCGCGTCGGCAGGCCGCGAGTACAGCGTGGACGCCACCGCGCCGACGGTGTCTATCGAGATTGTCAGCGACAATAACATCATCAATGCGGCCGAGGCGCAGCAGGATCTGGTCGTTAATGGTGTAACCAACGCCGAAGCGGGCCAGACCGTCACCGTGACCCTGAACGGCGTGGACTACACCACCACCGTGCAGGCAAACGGCAGCTGGAGCGTGACCGTGCCTTCCGCGGATGTCGGCGCGATTACCGACGGTAACTACACCATTAGCGCGGCGGTCTCCGATAAGGCGGGCAACCCGGCCTCTGCGGATCGCGACGTGCTGGTCGATACCACCGTCCCGCAGCTGACCATTCACACCGTGTCCGACGACGACGTGATCAACAGCGCCGAGCACGCGCAGGCATTGATTGTCACGGGCTCCGTGACCGGCGCGGCGGCGGGCGACGTGGTCACCGTCACCCTCAACGGCAAATCGTACACCGCCACCCTGGATGCCTCCGGCAACTGGAGCGTGGGCGTGCCTGCGGCAGACGTTACCGCGCTGGCCGCCGGGGATTACACTATTACCGCGGCGCTGACCGATAAAGCGGGCAACAGCAACAGCGCCACGCACGGTGTGGCGGTGAACCTGACCGCGCCGGGGCTGACCATTGACACCGTTTCCGGTGACGATGTGATCAACAGCACCGAGAAAACCCAGGATCTGACGATCTCCGGTACGGCGTCCGGCCTGGCGGCAGGCGCGGTAGTGACCGTGATGCTCAACGGCAAAGCGTACAGTGCGCAGGTGGACGATAACGGAAAATGGACCACCACCGTTCCGGCGAGTGAGGTCGGTCAGCTGGGCGAGGCGCTTTATACCGTCACCGCCTCGGCGACGGACAGCGTCGGCAACAGCACCCGCGCGTCGCACACGGTAAACGTGGAGTCCGTTCTGCCGGGCGTGATTATCAACACCATAGCGGGCGACGACGTGATTAACGCCGCCGAGCTGGCTGCCGGCCAGACCATCAGCGGTAAGGTGGTGAATGCCGAAGCGGGCAACACCGTGACCGTGACCATTGGCGGCAACCGCTACACCGCAACGGTGCAGAACGATCTCACCTGGTCCGTCGATGTGCCGGAATCTGTCCTGACCGCCCTGGGCAACGGCGATTTGACGGTGACCGCCAGCGTGACAAACGGCGTCGGCAACAGCGGATCCGCTGAGCGCGATATCACGATCGATGCTAACCTGCCGGGCCTGCGCGTGGATACCGTGGCGGGCGACGACGTGATCAACAGCATCGAGCACGGGCAGAATCTGATTGTGACCGGATCCAGCGATGGCCTGACCGCAGGTACCACCTTGACCGTCACCGTAAACGGCAAAACCTACCCGGCCACCGTGCTGGCCGACGGCACCTGGCGTGCGGCCATCCCGGCTGCGGATGTGGGTGACCTGGCAGCAGGTACGGTCACCGTGACCGTTGCAGGCCAGAGCACCGCCGGTAACCCGGTTTCCATCAGCCACGATGTGACGGTGGATCTGGCGACCGTTGCCATCAGCATCGATGCGATTGCCGCTGACGACGTGATTAACGCCGCCGAGAAGGGCGCGGATCTGGTGCTCTCCGGGGCGACCTCGAACGTTGAGGAAAACCAGACCGTTACCATCACCTTCGGCAGCAAGAGCTACACCGCAGCCGTAGGCGCCGACGGCAAATGGACGACCACGGTGCCAGCCGCCGACCTGGCGGGTCTGAAAGACGGCGACGCCAGCGTGCAGGTGAGCGTCACCAACGTGAACGGCAACAGCGCCTCGGCGGGACGTGAGTACAGCGTGGATGCCACCGCGCCGACCGTCACGATTAACACCCTGGCGACGGATGATATTCTGAACGCCGCCGAAGCGAAGAGCGATCTGACGGTTTCCGGTACCAGCACCGCCGAAGCGGGCCAGACGGTCACCGTGTCGCTGAACGGCAAAGACTACACCACCACCGTCAGCGCAGACGGCAGCTGGACGCTGAACGTTCCGGCGGCCGATCTGGCAGGATTAACCGACGGCAGCGTCACCGTGACCGCATCGGTCAGCGACAAGGCGGGTAACCCGGCGTCCGTGGACCACAACCTGACGGTGGATGTGACCGTTCCTGCGGTCACTATCAACACCATCGCGGGTGACGATGTGATTAACGTGGCTGAACACAGCCAGGCACACGTTATCAGCGGCACCGCCACCGGCGCGGCCGCGGGCGATAAGGTGACCGTCACCATCGGCGGCCAGACCTACACCACCGTGCTGGACGCGGCGGGGAACTGGAGCGTGGGCGTCCCGGCGAGCGTGATTTCCGGCCTCAGCGACGGCACCGTGACCGTCACGGCGTCCGTCACCGACGCGGCGGGCAACACCGGCACCGGCAGCCATGACGTGACCGTCGATACCGGTCTGCCGTCCGTGGCCTTCAACGCCATCAGCGACGATAACGTGCTGAACGCGGTGGAAAAAGGTCAGGATCTGAGCGTGAGCGGCACCAGCGCCAACCTGGCGGAAGGCACCGTGGTGACCGTGACCCTGAACGGCAAAAACTACACGGCGACGACGGCGGCAGACGGTACCTGGAGCCTGACGGTTCCGGCGGCGGATCTGGCCGGTCTGGGTCAGGCCAACTACACCCTGAACGCGACCGCCACCAACGGCGTGGGCAACAGCGTCAGCAACACCGCGAACCTGCTGGTGGACACCGCGCTGCCAACGGTCACCATTAACACCGTGGCGGGCGATAACGTCATCAACGCGGCGGAAGTGGCCGCAGGCCAGACCCTGAGCGGCACCGTGGCGAATGCCGAAGCGGGCAATACCGTGACCGTGACCATTGGCGGCAACAGCTACACCGCAACGGTGCAGAACGATCTGACCTGGTCTGTCAACGTGCCGTCTGACGTGCTGACGGCGCTGGGTAACGGCAGCCTGAGCGTGACGGCGACCGTTACCAACGGCCACGGTAACACCGGGACCGGCGAGCGCGAGATCGCTATCGACGCTAACCTGCCGGGACTGCGCGTGGATACCGTGGCGGGCGACAATGTCGTCAACAGCATCGAGCACGCGCAGAACCTGATCGTCACCGGCTCCAGCGACGGGCTGGCGCCGGGCACGACGCTGACCGTCACCGTCAACGGTAAAGACTATGCGGCGACGGTGCTGGCGGACGGCAGCTGGAGCGCGGCTGTTCCATCAGCGGACGTGAGCGCGTGGCCGGAAGGCACCGTCAAAATCAGCGTTACCGGCGACAGCTCAGCGGGTAACCCGATTACCATCAGCCACGATGTGACGGTAGATCTGGCGACCGTTGCCATCAGCATCAATCCGATTGCGACCGACGACGTGATTAACGCGGCGGAGAAGGGCGCGGATCTGGTGCTCTCCGGTGCGACTACCAACGTGGAAGCCGGGCAGACCGTGACCATCACCCTGAACGGCAAAATCTATAGTGCGACAGTAGACGACAGCGGCAACTGGACCTGGACCGTACCGTCTGCGGATCTGGCTGGCCTGAAGGACGGCGATGCCAGCGTGCAGGTGAGCGTCACCAACGTGAACGGCAACAGCGCCTCGGCGGGACGTGAGTACAGCGTGGATGCCACCGCGCCGACCGTCACGATTAACACCCTGGCGACGGACGACATTCTGAATGCCGCCGAAGCGAAGAGCGAACTGACCGTGTCCGGCACCAGCACCGCCGAAGCGGGCCAGACGGTCACCGTGTCGCTGAACGGCAAAGACTACACCACCACCGTCAGCGCGGACGGCAGCTGGACGCTGAACGTTCCGGCGGCCGATGTTGCGGCCCTGACGGACGGCAGCGTGACCGTTACCGCATCGGTAAGCGACAAGGCGGGCAACCCGGCATCGGTTGATCACAACCTGACGGTGGATGTGACCGTTCCTGCGGTGACCATCAATACCGTGGCGGGCGACGATGTCATTAACCTCGCAGAACACAGCCAGGCGCACATCATCAGCGGTACCGCCACCGGTGCGGCAGCGGGCGATAAGGTCACCGTCACCATCGGCGGCCAGACGTATACCACCGTGCTGGACGCGGCGGGGAACTGGAGCGTGGGCGTTCCGGCAAGCGTGATTTCCGGCCTCAGCGACGGCAGCGTGACCGTCACGGCATCGGTTACCGACGCGGCGGGCAATACCGGCACCGGCACGCATAACGTGACCGTCGATACCGGTCTGCCTTCGGTCAGCTTCAACGCCATCAGCGACGATAACGTGCTGAACGCGGTAGAGAAGGGTCAGGATCTGCGCGTCAGCGGCACCAGCGCCAACCTGGCAGAAGGCACCGTGGTGGCCGTGACCCTCAACGGCAAAAACTACACGGCGACGACCGCGACAGACGGCACCTGGAGCATGACGGTCCCGGCGGCGGATCTGGCGAGCCTGGGCGAAGCCAACTACACCCTGAGCGCGGCCGCGACCAACGGCGTGGGCAACAGCGTGAGCAACACCGCGAATCTGCAGGTGGATACCGCGCTGCCGGGCGTCACCATCAACACCATCGCGGGCGATAACGTCATTAACGCGGCGGAAGTGGCCGCGGGCCAGACCCTCAGCGGCAAGGTAACGAACGCGGAAGCGGGCAATACCGTCAACGTGACCATTGGCGGCAACACCTACACCGCAACGGTGCAGAACGATCTGACCTGGTCCGTGAACGTGCCGGAGTCCGTCCTGACGGCGCTGGGCAATGGCGATTTGACCGTGTCAGCAACCGTCACCAACGGCCATGGCAACACCGGGACCGGCGAGCGCGAGATCGCGATCGACGCTAACCTGCCGGGCCTGCGCGTTGATACGGTAGCGGGCGACGATGTGATCAATAGCATCGAACATACTCAAAACCTGATCGTCTCCGGCACCAGCGACGGGCTGGCGGCAGGCACAACGCTCACCGTGACCGTCAATGGCAAAACCTATGCGGCCTCCGTGCTGGCAGACGGTTCCTGGAGCGCGGCGATCCCGGCGGCAGACGTCGCGGCCTTCGCAGCAGGTACGGTCACCGTGACCGTTGCAGGCCAGAGCGCGGCGGGCAACCCGGTGACCATCAGCCATGACGTGACCGTCGATCTGGCGGCGGTGGCTATCAGCATCGATGCGATTGCCACCGATGACGTGATTAACGCGGCGGAAAAAGGCGCGGATCTGGTGCTCTCCGGCAGCACGTCGAACGTGGAGGAAAACCAGACCGTTATCGTTACCTTCGGCGGCAAGACGTACACCGCGAAGGTGGATGCCGACGGTAACTGGACGGCCACCGTGCCTTCCGCCGATCTCGCGGGCCTGAAGGACGGTGACGCCAGCGTGCAGGTGAGCGTCACCAACGCGCACGGCAATAGCGCCTCGGCGGGCCGCGAATACAGCGTGGACGCCACTGCGCCAACCGTGACCATTGATACGGTCGCAGGCGATAACGTGATTAACGCCAGCGAAGCGGCTGCGGGCGTGGCCATTTCCGGCACCACCACGGCGGAAGCCGGGCAGACGGTCACCGTGACGCTGGGCGGGAAGAGCTATACCGCCCAGGTGCAGCAGGGCGGCGTCTGGAGCGTGAACGTGCCGGGCAGCGATCTGACCGCACTGGCGGATAGCGGCTACACCGTGCAGGTGAGCGTGAGCGACGCCGCGGGGAACCCGGGCAGCGCGGGTAAGACGATTACGCTTGATACCACGCCGCCGACCGTCAGCTTTAACGTGGTGGCGGGCGATGACGTCATTAACAGCGTGGAGCACGGCCAGGCGCAGATCGTCAGCGGGTCGGCAACCGGCGCGAACGTCGGTGATAAAGTGGTTATCACCCTCGGTTCGCACCAGTACACCACCACCGTTGATGCCAGCGGCAACTGGAGCGTGGGCGTTCCGGCCAGCGTGATTTCCGCGCTGACCGACGGCACCGTGACCCTCAGCGCGACCATTACCGACAGCGCGGGTAACAGCAGCACCCAGACCCATGACGTGGTGGTCAACACCGCCTCCGTGGCGCTGACGGTGAACACCGTTAGCGGTGACGACGTCATCAACGCGGCTGAAGCCGGTTCGTCACTGGTGATTAACGGTTCCAGCGCGCAGTTCGCCAGCGGGACCCAGGTCACCGTGACCCTGAACGGCAAGACCTATACGGCTACGATCCAGAGCGACGGCACCTGGACGACCACCGTACCGGCCGCCGACGTGGGCGCTCTGGCCGATGGCGCACGCTATCAGGTATCGGTGTCGGCACAGGACAGCGCGGGCAACAGCGCGTCGGCAACGCACGGCATCAGCGTGGATACCACTGCGCCGGTGGTGAGCATTGGGACGCTGTCGGTTGACGACATGCTGAACGCCGCGGAAGCGCAGCAGCCGCTGACCGTGCACGGATCTTCCAGCGCGGAGGCGGGTCAGACCGTTACCGTGACGCTGGGAGGAAAAACCTACACTGCGCTTGTCGGCAGCGACGGCACCTGGACGCTCGACGTGCCGGCAGCCGACCTGGCCACCCTGAGCCAGGGTGCGCTGACGGTCACCGCCTCGGTCAACGACAAAGCCGGTAACAGCGGCCAGACCACGCACACCTTAACGGTGGATACCGTCGCGCCAACCGTGACCATCAGCACCGTGGCCGATGACGATATCGTCAACAACGCGGAGCAGCTGGCGGGCCAGACCATCCGCGGCACGACCACGGCGGAACAGGGCCAGACGGTGACCGTCTCCTTCAACGGGCACAGCTATCAGGCGACCGTCGGGGCGGACGGATCGTGGTCGGTCTTCGTGCCGGGCCGTGATTTCCTCGGCCTGAGCGACGGGGAGTACACCATCACCGCGTCGGTGAGCGACAAGGCGGGCAACCCGGGCAGCGCAACGCACGACGTGACGCTGAACGGCGATGTTCCAACCATCACCATTAACGCCTTTGCGCAGGACGACATCGTCAACGCCGCCGAGCACGGCACGCCGCTGGTCATCAGCGGCACCACCGATGCGCCGGCAGGCCAGACGGTGACCATCACGCTGAACGGTAAAACCTATGCGGCTACCGTCCAGAATGACGGTACCTGGAGCTACACGGTGGGAAGCGCTGACGTGGCCGCGCTGGCAGACGGCGGTTCTTACGTCATTAACGCGCAGGTGAGCAACACCATCGGCAACAGCGCCAGCGATAACCATACCGTCACGGTGGATCTCACCGCGCCGTCGATGGGGATCAGCATTGATTCGCTGCAAAACGACACCGGCCTGAGCGCAACGGATTTCATCACTAACGACAGCCAGGTCGTCGTCAACGGCTCGCTGACCGCGCAGCTCGGCAATAACGAGAAGGCGCAGATCAGCCTCGACGGCGGCGTCACCTGGATCGACCTGACCGTGACCGGCACCACCTGGCGCTACGCCGATGGCCGCACCCTGACGGACGGGACGTATCAGTACCAGGTCCGCGTGATTGATAACGCGGGCAACGTGGGGGCCACGGACAGCCAGGACGTGGTGATTGACCTGACGAAGCCTGCGGCAACCACCATTACCGTGGATTCCATTACGCAGGATACCGGCCTGTCCGGCAGCGACTTTATCACCAGCGACAACCAGATCAGCCTTAAAGGCACGCTCGGCGCGTCGCTGGGCAGCGGCGACCACGCGCAGATCAGCCTTGACGGCGGCGTCACCTGGATCGACGTCAGCGTCAGCGGCCTGAGCTGGACGTACGTCGATGGGCGCACGCTGGCCGACGGGGATTACAACTACCTGCTGCGCGTGATTGACGATGCGGGCAACATCAGCGCCACCGCCTCTCAGGTGGTGACCATTGATACGGTTGCACCGGACGCCAGCAAAACGATCGCCATCGACAGCATCAGCGACGATACCGGCCTGAGCAGCAGCGACTTTATCACTCGCGACACGTCCCTGACGCTGCACGGCTCGCTCGGCGCGACGCTGGCCGACGGCGAATACGCCCAGATCAGCCTCGACGGCGGCGTCACCTGGCAGAACGTGATTGTCACCGGCAACAGCTGGTACTACGTCGATAGCCGCACGCTGGGTAACCAGACCTATGACTACTACGTTCGCGTGGTGGATGCCGCCGGTAACGTGGGAGCCAGCGCCCATCAGCAGGTGACCGTCGATACGATTGCTCCGGATGCGGCGATCACGGTGTCGGTGGATAACATCACCGTGGATACCGGCTTCGACAATAACGACTTCCTGACCAGTTCGACCTCGTACACCCTGCACGGAACGCTCGGCGCTGAACTCGGCGTGGGCGAGTACGTGCAGGTGAGCATGGACGGCGGCACGACCTGGGTGTACGCCACCGTCAGCGGCACCCAGTGGAGCTACAGCGATACGCGTACCCTGACCGACGGCAGCCATAACTATCAGGTGCGGGTTGTCGACCAGGCGGGTAACGTCGGGGCCACCACCTCGCAGGCGGTGACGGTGGACACGCAGGCGCCGCAGTACGGCGTTACCATCGACAGCATCAGCGACGATACCGGCCAGTCCGGGAGTGATTTCATCACCATGGACACCACGCTGACCATCAACGGTTCGCTGGGCAGCGCGCTGGCAAACGACGAGCGCGTGCAGATCAGCCTGGACGGTGGGAATACCTGGCTCGATACCACGGTCACCAACCAGCGCTGGAGCTACACCGATACCCGCGATCTGCCTGATGGAGACTACACCTACCAGGTGCGGATTATCGACCAGGCGGGCAACGTGGGTTCCACCGCGTCTCAGGTCGTCACGGTAGACACCACGCCGCCGACCACGGTCGGTACGGTCGTGAGCTATACCGACGGCGAAGGCGAGCGTCAGGGCACCTTTGGCAGCGCGGTGGCAACGGACGATAACTCGCCGCTGATCAACGGGACGCTGAACCGCGCCCCGGACGACGGCGAGATCGTGCAGCTTTACCGTGACGGGGTTCTGCTCGGCCAGGTGACCATGAACGGCAGCGCAAGCTGGTCCTTCCAGGACAACGGCCTGAGCGACGGGAATCACACCTACATCGTGCGCGTCACCGACAGGGCCGGAAACTACACGGAATCGGACGGCTTTGTGCTGAACGTCGATACCAGCATTCCAACCACCACGGCGGCGATTACCGCGCAGACCACGTCGGATACCACCCCGATTGTCAGCGGTACCGTCTCCGCTGACCTGGTGAACGGTGAATACCTGGTGGTGACGGTGAACGGCAAAACCTACACCTCCCAGACGGGCGGTGCGGTGGTGGTCGACCCGGATCACAACACCTGGTATCTGCAGATCCCGGACGGCGATGCGCTGGGCGTGGCGAGCTACAGCGTGACCGCGCAGGTGAAGAGCAGCGCGGGTAACGGCAATACCACCGGTACGGCGACCGGCAGCCTGGTGATTGATACCACCTCGGTGAACACCGACTGGGCAACCACGGCGGGGAACAGCAACAACTCCACCATGACCCTCGGCATGAACAGCAGCGGTCTGTGGAATATCATCGCTAACGGCCAGTCTTACTCCAGCAGCGATAGCTCGACCTATGCCGGCAATACGCTGACTAACACCCGTAACTACTACGTGGTGAGCCAGACCGCCGCCGACTTTGACCGTAACGGCACGCAGGACATTTTCGCGACGGAAAATACCTACGCCGGGTCAACGCAGGTGATGTGGACCTACGATGGCAGCACCTATAACGCCAGCCAGCTGGCAATGGGCACCACCATCTGGTACGGCGGCGTGATTGCCTACGATAAAACCGGGGATGGGTATCTGGACCTGGCGTACGGTGACTCCGGCGCGGACTCCATTACCTATCTGATCAACAAAAACGGGGTACTCTCGCCTGACGGCACCTACGGCGGCGCGGGGTTCTGGGGACAGTTCACCACCATGCGTGAAATCTCCGGCGTCGATATTAACAATGACGGCACCGTGGATGTGGTTCAGCACACCAACCGCAGCGGCGCGTACTCGTTAACCGTGATCAACAACAACGGCAACGGCACACTCTCCATCGGTCAGAACCTGACGAACGTGTTTGTGCCCAATGCCTCGAATACCACCACGGCGGCGTCCATGACGTGGGCGGACTTCAACGGCGATGGCTACATGGATCTGTACCTGGGCAGCAGCTACAACAACAACGGCGGGGTGATCTACTACAACGACGGTACCGGGAAGTTCTCGGCCACCAAGAGCGCGGTGGAGGCGTCTAACGCAGCGGCGGGCTATCTGTCGGTGGCGGTGGACTGGAACGGCGACGGGCAGATGGACATCGTCAAGCTCAGCACCTACGGCGGCTCGCAGACGGCGACGCTGTTCACCAACAACGGCTACGGCTCCACCTGGACCGCCAGCCAGCTGGCGTCCGGCATTGCTTACGCCACCGGCGTGGCGGCAGTGGACTACAACTGGGACGGCGCGCAGGACCTGCTGGTCTCTCAGCAGAACGGCAAGGTGGTGCTGGTGCAAAACAGCAAAACCATTGCTGACGGCACCGCGATGCATCTGCACATTGTCGACAGCGAGGGCATCAACGCCTACTACGGCAATACGGTCAACCTCTACAACGCCGCGGGCGTGCTGGTGGCCTCGCAGATCATCAACGCCCAGTCCGGTATCGGGTCGAACGATACGTCCGCGCTGGTGAGCTTCTACGGGCTGGATCCGAATGAAACCTATTCGGCCGAGATCCTGAAGATCACCAACGGCGTGTCGGATAACGTCACCTGGAGCGGTCTGGAGGCGGGCAACGGCAAAGAGGGCTACGTCCTGACGGCCGAAGCGGCCACCGGCGGCCACAGCGGAACCATTACCGGAACCGGGTATAACGACACCTTCATCGCCGAAAATGGCACGTATACCTACAACGGTTCCGGCGGCTGGACTACCCATTCCGACCATGACACCTGGAGCAACACCGGCGGGATGGACGTGGTGGATTACCGCAATGCGACCTCTGGCGTGACCGTTGACCTGCGCCTCTCAACCGCGCAGGACACCGGCTTCGGCACCACGCGTCTGCTGAACATTGAAGGGATTAACGGCTCGGATTACGACGACGTCATCACCGGCAACAGCGGTGATAACCGGTTCGAAGGCCGTGGCGGAAACGACACCTTCAACATCGGCAGCGGCGGTCACGATACGCTGCTCTACAAGCTGATCAACGCTTCGGATGCCACGGGCGGTAACGGTCACGACGTGGTGAACGGCTTTACGGTCGGCACCTGGGAAGGGACGGCGGACACGGATCGTATTGACCTGCGCGATCTGCTCTCCGGCAGCGGCTATACCGGCACGGGCTCGGCGAGCTATGTGAACGGCGTGGCCACGCTGGACAGCGGCGCGGGCAATATCAGCGATTACATCCGCGTGGTGCAGAACGGCAGCAATACCGAGATCCAGGTTGACCTGGACGGTACCGGCGGTCAGTTCTCGCCAACCACCCTGGTGACGCTGAACGGCGTGCAGACGGATCTGGCGACGCTGCTGGCGAACCATCAACTGTTAATTGCGTAAAACAACGCCGCGGGGAGCGATCCCCGCGGCCTTTTGGCGTTTCTTTAGACGAATTGCGTTACCCCGGAGATTATGAAGACACATCCACAGTACGAACCCTGGCTGCAGGGCATGCTCATCATCGCGAAGCACTACCGGCTGGACTTTTCGGTGGAGCACGTTCGGGTCACGATTAACCATGAAAGCCAGTCGCCGCGCCAGCTGGTGCTGGAGGAGATGGCGCGCCAGCTTGGGCTGGGGATGCGCGTGGTGGCGGCGGAAGCGGCATCCCTCGATCCGTGGCGTCTGCCGCTGCTGGCGGAATTCACCGGCGGGCAGATTGCGGTGATCAACCGCATGGACAACGAAGGCAACGTCAGCCTGCAGTTCAGCGGCGACGGCGGCCTGGAGACGACGCTGACGCGCGAGGCGCTCGGGTCGCGATTAAAGGGCCTGATGGTGCTGCGCCCGCTCGAGTCCACGCCGGATGCCCGCGTGGATGACTACATCAAACCGTATGAAAAAAACTGGTTCTGGCAGCTGGCGCTGAAGGACTGGCGACGCTACGGCGACATTATGCTGGTGGCGCTGGTCGCCAACGTGCTGGCGCTTTCCGGCATGGTCTTCTCCATGCAGGTCTACGACAGGGTGGTACCGTCGCAGTCAGAAGCCACGCTGTGGGTGCTGTTCGGCGGCGTGATGATTGCCATCGTGTTCGAATTCATCATGCGCATGCTGCGCGTGCACATTTCTGACGTGGTGGGGAAGCGAGCCGATCTGCGTATCTCTGAACGCGTCTTTGCCCACGCGCTGCGGATTAAAAACGGCGCACGCTCAAAATCAACCGGATCGTTTATCGCGCAGATCCGCGAGCTGGAGTCGGTGCGCGAGCTGATCACCTCGACGACCATTGCGGCCCTCTCCGATCTGCCGTTCTTCCTGCTGTTCGTCTTCATTCTGTGGATGATTGGCGGTCCGCTGGTGCTGGTGGTCCTGCTCGCCGTGCCGCTGTTGCTTATTCCGGGCCTGCTGGTGCAGCGCCCGCTGGGGAAACTCTCCAGCGAAGGGATGCGTGAATCCGCCATTCGTAACGCCACGCTGGTGGAAGCGGTGCAGGGCATTGAAGACATCAAGCTGATGCGCGCCGAGCAGCGTTTCCAGAACCAGTGGAATAACACCAACGACGTCGCCGCCAGCGTCGGCATGAAGCAGCGCTGGTTGACGGGCCTGCTGCTCACCTGGACGCAGGAGGTGCAGTCCATTGTTTACGCGGTGGTGCTGCTGGTGGGCTGCTATCTGGTCATCAGCGGTGACATGACCACCGGTGCGCTGGTGGGCACCTCGATTCTGGCGTCGCGGACCATTGCGCCGCTGTCGCAGATCTCAGGCGTGCTCTCGCGCTGGCAGTCGGCAAAAGTGGCCCGCAAGGGGCTGGACGACCTGATGCAGCGGCCGATTGACGATCCGCAGCACGGCAAGAAGGTGCACAAAGCCCACCTGCGCGGCGACTATGCGCTTAAGGACGTCGGGTTTTACTACGACGAGGAAGAGAAACTCACCGTGCTCAACATCAGCAAGCTGCAGATCCGCGCCGGAGAACGCGTGGCGGTGCTCGGGCGCAATGGCTCCGGCAAAAGCACGCTCCTACAGCTTCTGGCGGGCATGCAGGAGCCGCAGCAGGGCAGCATTCTGCTGGACGATATTGCCCTTAATCATCTCGACCCGGCCGACGTGCGTCGCGACATGCAGCTGCTGAGCCAGCAGGCCCGTCTGTTCTTTGGCTCCGTGCGGGACAACATCCTGATGGGTAACCCGCTGGCGACCGACGATGAGATTCACCAGGCGCTGGTCAACAGCGGCGCGCTGGAGTTTGTGCGCAAACAGAAAATGGGACTGAACACTATCATCAACGAGGGCGGAACGGGCCTCTCCGGCGGTCAGCGACAGGCGCTTTTGCTGGCGCGCGCCCTGATCACCTCGCCGACTATTCTGCTGCTGGACGAGCCTACCGCCTGGCTGGACGAAATGAGCGAGAAGCAGTTTATTCAGCATCTTCACACATGGCTGGGTAAGCGCCGGACGCTGGTGGTGGCGACGCATCGCCTGCCGATTCTGGACCTGGTCGACCGCATCATCGTGCTGGAAAACGGCAAGGTCGTGATGGACGGCCCGCGCGACGCCATCCTGCACCAGCACGGCATGGCGCCGCAAAAGACAGCACAGCGCACCGTGACCATGAAACCGGCGGCGGTTGCAGAGGAGGGCGCAGCATGAATGATTTCTCCCGTTTTAATAGCCGACTGAAGGAGCCGCGCCTTCCGCGCGCCACGCTGGTGGCATGGTCGCTGTTCGCCCTGCTGGCGGCGTTTATCGCCTGGGCGAGCCTGTTCCAACTTGATGAGGTGACGACCGGCAGCGGTAAGGTGATACCGTCTTCTCATGAGCAGGTCATCCAGTCCCTGGAAGGCGGCATTATCCACAGCCTGATGGTGCGCGAAGGCGACATCGTCGAGCGCGGCCAGCAGCTCGCGCAGCTCGATCGGACAAAAACCGAGTCGAGCGTGCTGGAGAGCGAGTCGCGTCTGAATGCGGCGCTGGCCACGGCGGCACGCCTGAAGGCCGAAGTTAACGACACGGAGCTGACGTTTCCCGAGGAGCTGGATGACGACGTTGAGCTGGTTAAGCAGGAAACGGCGCTCTATCAGTCCCGTCGCGAGAGCCTTGAAAAAGGGCTGGCTGGTTTACGTCAGGGTGCCGAGCTGGTGCAACGCGAGCTGTCGTTGACCCGTCCGCTGGTGACCCAGGGGGCGGCCAGCAAGGTGGAGGTGCTGCGTCTTGAGCGTCAAAAAAATGAGCTTGAGAATAAAATCACCGAGATGAAAAACCAGTATTACGTCCGCGCCCGTGAAGAGCTGGAGAAAGCCAATGCGGAGATTGAAGCCCAGCGTTCGGTGATGAAGGGTCGGGAAGACTCCCTGACCCGACTGACCTTCAATGCGCCGGTTCGCGGGATCGTAAAGGATATTGACGTCACGACCGTGGGCGGCGTCATCCCGCCGAACGGCAAGCTGATGAGTCTGGTTCCGCTTGACGATCAGATGGTGATTGAGGCGAAAATTTCGCCGCGCGATGTGGCGTTTATCCATCCTGGCCAGAAGGCGCTGGTGAAAGTGACGGCCTATGACTACTCCATTTACGGCGGGCTGGAAGGGGAAGTGACCATGATTTCACCGGACACCCTGCAGGATGAGGTGAAAAGAGATGTTTATTACTATCGCGTCTATATTCGTACCGACAGTAACCATCTGACCAATAAGCAGGGTCAGGAATTCCCGGTCTTTCCGGGCATGATTGCCACCGTTGATATTAAAACCGGCAGCAAAACCATTCTGGATTATCTGTTGAAACCGCTGAATAAGGCAAAAGAGGCGCTGCGGGAACGATAGGTGAAGGGCGTTCGGAACACCGAACGCCTGGTGAATTATACGGTTGACGTCACGTTGTGAAGGTGGCGTCGCTCTTTAGGAACCACGTTGATGTAATGCGTGACATACGCAAAATATAATCCGGCATAATTTTCGACGAGTTCGATAAACGCCGGATAGACCGATAGCCGACCATCACCCCGATCTTTCAGATAGCCTGCCTCCTGAGCTGATTTGATAATCCGGTTGACGTGGATGCGCGATACAAAAAATTCTTTTGCGAGCGTGCTGGCTGAATAGTCAATAACGGCACCATGGGCGGATTTGTTTTTCATAGCCTGCAGGTAAAGATAAAGCATAATCATACGGCCACCATCTTTATCAATAAATAATCCTACTTCAGGCAAAACCTTTCTGAACGTTAATCCCCGAAAAAGATATTCTGCCGCGCGGCGGAAGAAGTTACTTCTCAAAATATCATTATCCAGCAGGTTTACATTAATATTAAATGTCGGATAAAGAATACTGACGGGCAAAAAAGCGCCGGACATATAACGCTTTAGTTCATTCAGGCCTTTTTCGGTTGGCGCGATTCTCGTCTTTCGTCTGTCTTCCGTACAGCGCCAGGTCCTGATGCGCCCGGTGGTTCTGAGTATCGTAATGATCGCAATAACGCTGTTGGGGCTGGCTATCTTATAGCGAGAACATAACTCTTTAATTTCAGAAACTGACTCGGCCTGATTTCCAAAAATAAAACAACACATGGAGAGAATAATGTTGAACCGTGATTCTTGTAGCATTGTCTTGTAGAACAAAGGTTGTTTTTTGTAGATGGTGTCATTAATTGTGTAGTGCTCTAATATTGCCTCACCGAATCGTGGATTGCTCTTTATGACATCCCTTCGATGTAGCAAGGCCCTGGATGAGATATGATTATCCATAGCATTTTTCTCGTATTTGAATGAGCCGATAGATGAAGTGTCCAGTCTTCTTTTTCGGAATTTTCATTATGCCCTGAGAATAAAATATTTGCCGTGGTTATTTGAAAAGAAAAGTATAGTTAAACGTTTGTGATTAACGCAAAGATGTTCCGGTGAATTAGACTGATAACAGTTTCTTAACCCTGGGTGCTACTGTAAAATTATACTACGCAACAGATGAAATAGATTTTACGCATACTCAAACAGAAATGGCGCTTTGGTGCCCAGGAGCAGGTTATGACCCAAAAAATGTCTCTCAAAAATGGGGTTTGCGATGAACATAAATTTGTCATCTCAGCCTGCGGCTTCACATTTCAGGGGTATTGTTCGATCCTCAATAAGTACGGAATCCACGCTTCCCAAATTCACTTTAACGGAGATGAGGCATCCCAACAGGATGTTGAAAATATCCTTAAAAATCAGGATGCCCATATCGTGGTGTTCCTCGGGAAAGGTGTCGTCAATCTCCTGGAAAGCCTGAAGCGACTGGCCTCGGTACTCAATGCACTCCCCGTTATTCGGCATGTCACCCTGTATGGTGATATTCCTGACGGCTGGCTGTACCGCACGCTGGGCAGTCTTTTAAATAACAGTTATCAATTATCATTGATTCGCGTAGCCAGCGTTTCGGATGTAGTAGGCTGTTTTAATACCCATTACAAAAGCTTTAAGGATCGTTCACGTGTATTACGCGAACGCTACATGGATATTGGCTCGGAAGAAAATCTAAAGTGGTTAACAAGAAGAGAGATTGACGTTTTATTAAATTTCTATCGTGGTATGTCCGTAAAGGAAATGTGCGATAGAATGGGATTGTCGAATAAAACGGTTTACACCCACCGAAAGGAAGGTGTGCTTAAATTACGTTTAATTAAGCGCTGGTTACACGATCCGCACAATTTTAAAGCAGATAAACCTGATAAACACCCGCGTCAAAAAGTGGGGTTCACGGAAAAAGAAGCCGAAATTTTTAATGCGTTACGTAATCGGGAAATATTCCCGGCATATCAGATTATTACCGATCGAGATAAAAAAGGGGTTGGGTTTGAAATCCTGATTCGCTGGAATAAAAACGGTAAAATTGTCAAGCCTGCCAGTTTTTTAACGGATGTTTCCAATCATGAAATCTGGCTGAAAATTACGGCGTTGGTCATCCATGCCGCCGTTTCAGGTATTAATAAGTATAACGGGAAATACTATTTTTCAGTGAATATTCCGCCTCGTCTGGCGTCCGGGAATGCTTTGCCTGATATGGCACGGAAAGCCATCGGCATGCTGCTCAAACCGCAGTGGGCCGAAAAGCTGGTTTTTGAATTTGCAGAAGATATTGACGTGACGAAGGACAAAAGGATCCCTGAAACCATGCGGCTTTTACGCAATACGGGGTGTCGATTGTTCCTGGATGACTGCTTCTCTAACCATCAAACCATGTTCCCGGTGCGCCAGGTGCATTTCGATGGGCTTAAGCTGGATCGGGACATCGTTGAGCATTTTGTGGCAAACGACAATGACTATAATTTGATTAAAGCGATACAGGTTTACAGCGACATGACCGGAACGGACTGTATTGCAGAGGGGGTTGATAGTGAAGAAAAGTTTGAGAAATTAGTCGAGCTGGGCATCAAGAACTTTCAGGGATATTATTTATCACGCGCCGTGAAAGAGGAGGAGTTAGACCGCATGGTCAGGTTGTTTAGTTAAGAAAAAATAAAGCCCCGAAGGGCCCTGGGTTATTTCCGGCCCAGCAACAAGCCGAGAACTATACCGATTGCACCCGCGGCAACGAGGCCGGTGAGGGGATTGTTTCTGACGGCTTCAGTGACATCGGAAACGGCATCGCTGGCCTGAGCGGCATATTTTTTAGCAGCACCTTTAACCTGATGTTTTGGTGAATCAACGAATTCACCAAACTGCTGCTGCGCTGAACCTGCAAGTTCATCAAATTTATTTTTTGCTTTATCTTCAGCAAACTGGGTGTTTTTATCAGTACCGAAATCAGACATTTTTGCCTCCTTTTGTTGATAATTAAAGGATAGCCGCTCTTTGTGGATACGGCAGACGAAAGGCTAAATTCGGCACCTGAAAGGGCGGTTTTCGGATATATCTCTATACCCGGAACCCGTTATTTCTCATTGTCATCCTGACCGTAAAACAGTTTCCCAATGCGGATCAGCGGGCGTCCCTGTGACTTACGGTGCAGGTTACTGTCCCTGAGCGAATAAACGCAGCCGCAGTATTCCTGCTGGTAAAACTGTTCCCGCTTGCTGATCTCAATCATGCGCGAGGAGCCACCCTGTTTACGCCAGTTATAGTCCCAGTACACCATACCCGGATAACGCGCGGCCGCACGCTGGCCGCAGTCGTTTATCTGCTGCATGTTCTTCCAGCGGGAGATCCCCAGCGAGCTGCTGATGACGCTGAATCCATTTTCTGCCGCATAGAGCGCCGTACGCTCGAAACGCATATCGAAGCACATGGTGCAGCGAACGCCGCGCTCGGGTTCCCATTCCATGCCTTTCGCGCGCTCAAACCAGTTATCGGTGTCGTAATCGGCATCAACAAACGGCACGCCGTGCTTTTCCGCAAAGCGAATATTTTCCTCCTTACGAATGAGGTATTCCTTTTGCGGATGGATATTGGGGTTATAGAAGAAAATGGTGTACTCAATGCCCGACGCCTGGATAGCCTCCATCACTTCACCGGAGCAGGGGGCGCAGCAGGAGTGCAGCAGCAGTTTGTCAGCGCCGTTTGGCAGGGTGAGTTGAGGGCGGATAAAAGGGGCTGTCGTCATGGCGTTCTGCACTATGTTTATGAAATTTATGGAAGGGTAGCATAAATTCATAATCTGTTGAGACGGGATCGACGCAGGAAAGCGCGATCCCGCGGGGCGGGATCTTCTCGGGTATGACGTGCCGCTATTCGGCAAATTTGAGCAACGCTTCTCCGTCAAGACGGTAGCGCACCCATTCGGACTGCGGCAGCGCGCCAATGCTCAGATAAAAATCGATGGCGGGCTGGTTCCAGTCCAGCACGCTCCATTCAAGGCGACCGCACTGCCGTTGTACGGCGAGCTGGGCGATATGTTTCAGCAGTGCTTTTCCCGCCCCCAGGCCGCGATAAGCTGGGGAAACATACAGATCTTCCATATAAATCCCGTTGCGGCCAAGCCAGGTTGAATAGCTGGTGAAGAACACGGCATAGCCGGCGATTTTGCCTTCACACTCCGCGATCAGCGCTTCGGTTTTTGTGCCTGCGCCAAAGAGCGTTTCCCGGATCTCCTCCGGCGTGGTAACCACTTCTTCCGGGGCTTTTTCATACACCGCCAGCTCATAAATCATGGCGTAAATGGCTGCCGCATCTTCGGGGCGTGCCTGACGAAGGGTGATGCTCATTGTTTTTCCTGCTTTTTAGCGTGCGTCTTGATTGATGGCGTTAAGCATACGGCGTATTGTCTGAAGAATTAAGTGCAATGAAATCAACAAATGATGAATATTATGCATCCGGCCCTGAGACGTCTTGATTTAAACCTGCTGCCCGTTTTCGACGCGATTTACCGCCACCGCTCCGTTCGGCTGGCCGCTGACGAGCTGGCGATGAGCACATCCGCGCTCAGCCATGCGCTGTCGCGCCTGCGTGCCACCCTGAATGACCCGCTGTTTTTCCGCGAAGGGCACCGCATGTCCCCCAGCGTGTATGCCTCTCAGCTCGCGCCTTCCATTGCTTCCGCACTGTCGTTCCTGAATCATGAGCTGACTCCGCAGCCGGAGTTTGATGCAGCCAGCAGTTCGGAGTGCTTACAAATTGCGATAACGGACTTTACCGCGCTGTGCATTTTCCCGGCGCTGATGCACAAACTGCAGCTTGCGGCCCCGGGCTTGCGTTTCGAATTGCGCTATCTGCCGCACAGCCCGGCGTTGACGGGACTGCTGGCGGGCGAGGTGGATCTGGCGCTGGGCTTCAGCACTCAGGATGATATCCGGCACCCGGAGCTGGAAGAGATCGACTGGTTTGAAGATGAGTATGTGGTCATTAGCAACGCGCGCCGGACGCGGCTGACGCTGGAGGATTATCTCGCTGCCCGACACCTGGTGGTGACGCCATGGAATGAGAAGCAGGGCGTTCTTGACGTACGGCTTGAGCAGCTGGGCTATACCCGACAAATCGCGATCAAAACGCCGTCGATGCTCAGCGCACCGTTTATCGTAGCGGAAAGTGACCTGCTGATGGCCATTCCTCGTTACGCCGCTGAGAAGCTGGTTACGGCAGCAGGCCTGAGGATTTTTCCTTTACCGTTCTCGATACGCACGTTTGAAGTGAAAATTTACTCGCATAAACGCAGCGGCCAGCGGGGCGCAACGCGCTGGCTGAAGGAGGAACTGCAAACGCTGGCGCAGGCTGCCAGGGGACGGTAGGCCGGGTAAGCGCAGTGCCGCCCGGCAGAAAGGACGGTCAGTACCGGATCGTCAATTTAACGGCAGGTAGATATCCGTTTGCAGCGCATGTTCCGGCACCTCGTGAATAAAGTTGAATTAGCGAAGCAATTAAATAATGCTAATCTTGGTCAGACAAAATTAGGGAAAACAGCTTTTGTGAAAAAAGGCGAGCGAGGGGCAAGAGGTTAAAACATCAACTTCACCATAAAAATCAATACAAGATGGTGGCGAGGTATATGATATTGATAACTTAAGGGTGTTAAGGAAGGTGCGAACAAGTCCCTGATATGAGATCATGTTTGTCATCTGGAGCCATGGAACAGAGTTCATCATGAGTCATCAACTTACCTTCGCCGACAGTGAATTCAGCAGTAAGCG
>NZ_VDAF01000033.1:0-43926 GCF_019584525.1 Enterobacter sp. EC_50
GGCACGGCTGGGACGGAAGTCGCTGTCGTTCTCAAAATCGGTGGAGTTGCATGACAAAGTCATCGGGCATTATCTGAACATAAAACACTATCAATAAGTTGGAGTCATTACCGGCTATTTGTTTGATTTTCCGGTGACTATCTCAACCTATTTCGGCGAAGGAACGGTAATTTATAATGTTGTGGATATTCAAAGCCTGATATGCGCGGGGCTGATTTTTACCATGATGTTCTATTACCCATTAAGAATGATAATTAATCCTCGTTATGCCGTCACCTTCTGGCGGCGAAGCGTGAAGCCCGTGTTTTATCACAAGAATCCATTATATATTTTTGTCTGGCTAGTGCTTTTAGGCGCCATTCTCATCATTTTATGTGGTCCTTTTGAATCACCGGTCATTGCGGGCTATTTGATGCCGCTGATTTTTATTCTTTTTACCCTGGCAATAAGCCGCCTGACCTATGCGTTGATTTCTCTGCTGTGGGCCACCTCAGCGCTCCTGCTGTTGACCTACAACTACAACTTCCTGAACGGGGTCGAATCGGGCCATTCACTCTCCTTTATCCTCTCCGTGTTGATTTCTTTCGCTATCTGCTTGCTTTACATGTCGCGCATTTACCAGCGCAGCGAGTGGCTGAAGCGGGGCTGGCAGGGCAGGGCGCTTACCGATCCCCTTACCGGTTTGCCCAATATTCGTGCGCTGGAAGATTATCTTGAGATTCACCCGGATGCCAAAGTGTGCATTCTGCGCATGGATAACCTGGAGTTTTTGAGCCGCCACTACGGGATTATCATGCGGGTCCACTGCAAACGTACGATCGCCACGTCGCTACAGCCACTTTTGCAGAAAGATGAGACGCTCTTCCAGCTTCCGGGAAGCGAACTGGTGCTGGTATTACTGGGGCCGGGAACCGCCGAGCGTCTCCAGCATATGGTCGATCGGCTGAACAGCCGTAAGATTTTCTGGAACAACACCGGGCTGGATATTGAATTTGGCGCATCCTGGGGAATGGTCGAAAACGGCGAAAAGCTTCATCACACGCTGGGACAGCTGAGCTGGCTGGCAGAGCAGGCCTGCGGAGAGCAAAACGTTCTCGCGCTCACGAATAGCCTTGAGGCGGCATCAGGACAAACGACAGAGCGTGTCCTGATGCTGGCGCGGATTAAGCATGCCCTTGAGGCAGGGCAGTTCCATTTATACGCGCAACCGATCCAGAAGGCGGACGGGAGCGGGTATTACGAAATCCTGGCGCGTATGGAGAGCGAGGGCGAGATCTTCACCCCTGACCGCTTTATTCCGCTGATTGCCCAGTTCAACCTCAGCCATCGGTTTGATATGTGCATTATGGAGAAATTACTGCTGTGGCTGCGCGATCACCCTGCAACACAGGCTGGCGCCCGTTTCTCCGTCAATCTGATGCCGCTCACGCTGATGCAAAAAGAGGTGGCGACCGAGATTTGCGCGCTGTTTGAACGGTACGGCGTGGCACCCCAAGCCGTCGTGATTGAGATCACCGAGGAGCAGGCTTTTTCAAATTCAGGCACAAGTATCAACAATATTCAGCAGTTGCGGGATTACGGTTTCCGAATTGCCATAGATGATTTTGGTACTGGCTACGCCAACTACGAGCGTCTCAGACGCCTGCAGGCGGACATCATTAAAATTGACGGCTGCTTTGTGAAAGACATTTGTACAGACGACATGGATGCAATGATTGTCCAGTCGATGTGTAATCTGGCGAAGGCGAAATCGCTGTGCGTCGTCGCGGAATACGTCGAAACGCCGGCCCAGCGGGAGATGCTGCTTCGCTTTGGTGTGGATTACCTGCAGGGATACCTGATAGGCAAACCCAAACCGCTGGAAGAATTGCGGGCATAAAAAAACCGGGAGCCAGGCTCCCGGTTTTTGTTTAACGGTAAACGTTACAGAACCAGCGCCGCGATGGATGCGGACAGGACGCTCACCAGCGTAGAGCCGTAAACCAGCTTCAGGCCAAAGCGAGAAACCACGTTACCCTGCTCTTCGTTCAGACCCTTAATCGCACCGGCGATGATACCGATAGACGAGAAGTTCGCGAAGGAGACCAGGAACACGGACAGAATACCTTCCGCGCGTGGAGAAAGCGTGCTGGCAATTTTCTGCAGATCCATCATCGCAACGAATTCGTTAGAAACCAGTTTGGTTGCCATGATACTGCCCACCTGCAGCGCTTCGTGAGCCGGAACACCCATCACCCATGCAACAGGGTAGAAGATGTAGCCCAGAATGCCCTGGAAGGAGATACCCAGCACCGCGGCGAACAGGGCATTCAGTGCAGAAATCAGCGCAATGAAGCCGATCAGCATGGCGGCAACGATAATCGCGACTTTGAAACCGGCCAGGATGTATTCACCCAGCATTTCGAAGAAGCTCTGGCCTTCGTGCAGGTTAGACATCTGGATGTTCTCTTCGCTGGCGTCAACGCGGTACGGGTTGATCAGCGACAGAACGATAAAGGTGCTGAACATGTTCAGTACCAGCGCTGCCACCACGTATTTTGGTTCCAGCATGGTCATATACGCGCCCACGATAGACATGGAAACGGTAGACATTGCGGTTGCCGCCATGGTGTACATGCGGTTGCGGGACATCTTGCCGAGAATATCTTTATACGCGATGAAGTTCTCAGACTGACCGAGGATCAGGGAACTGACGGCGTTGAAGGATTCCAGCTTACCCATGCCGTTCACTTTGGATAACAGGAAACCAATTCCACGAATCACGAACGGCAGAACGCGGATGTGCTGCAGAATACCGATCAGCGCGGAGATGAAGACGATAGGGCAGAGAACCTTCAGGAAGAAGAACGCCAGACCTTCGTCGTTCATTTTACCGAAGACAAAGTTGGTCCCTTCATTGGCGAATCCGAGCAGTTTTTCGAACATTTCGGAGAAGCCTTTCACGAAGCCGAGGCCTACGTTGGAGTTCAGGAAGAACCACGCAAGTAAAACTTCAATGACCAGCAGTTGGACAACATAACGAATACGAATTTTTTTGCGGTCTGTGCTGACCAGCAATGCGAGTGCAGTAACGACAACAAGTGCCAGGACAAAATGAAGGACGCGGTCCATATTTGCTCCAAATATGAGGCAGGTTTAATTTTCGTGCACATTCTATGTAACAAGCGAAAAGAAAACGAGATCGAGGACACACTATAGTTACATCCTGTGACGAGTCTCAAAAATAGTGATCCACAATACATTTTTGTTATGTTAGGTAAATGAGTGAAAAGTTAAGTTTGTGTGCTAGTCTTCACAAAAGCATGCGCGATTTCAGTTTCAGTTAGATCGCCCCACTTACCCGCCCGTCTATCGTTCAAAGCTATCAGAGAAATCACTGCAAACTTCATAAATGATCTTGATAATCATTCTCATTTTGATAGCATTAAACATAGCAAAGGCTATATTTCAGAGGCAGAAATGACAAACAGTCGCGTAGAGGGTAGCAGTGGCAGAGCAGCGCGCAAGTTGCGGTTCGCATTAATGGGACCTGCGTTCATCGCTGCCATTGGTTATATCGATCCAGGTAACTTTGCGACCAATATTCAGGCCGGGGCCAGCTTCGGTTATAAGCTGCTCTGGGTGGTCGTCTGGGCAAACCTGATGGCAATGCTGATTCAGATGCTCTCCGCAAAGCTGGGGATTGCGACGGGCAAAAACCTGGCGGAGCAAATTCGCGACCATTATCCGCGTCCCGCGGTCTGGCTCTACTGGGTTCAGGCTGAAATCATCGCCATGGCCACTGACCTTGCTGAATTTATCGGCGCAGCGATCGGCTTTAAGCTGATTCTGGGTGTGTCGCTGTTGCAGGGGGCGGTCCTCACCGGGATTGCCACGTTCCTGATCCTGATGCTGCAGCGTCGGGGTCAAAAGCCGCTGGAGAAGGTCATTGGCGGTCTGCTGCTGTTTGTCGCGGCGGCCTATATCGTTGAGCTAATCTTCTCACAGCCGAATCTGGCGCAACTCGGTAAAGGAATGGCGATCCCAAGCCTGCCGACCTCGGAAGCGGTGTTCCTGGCCGCCGGGGTGCTGGGGGCGACCATCATGCCGCATGTGATCTATCTCCACTCCTCGCTGACTCAGCATCTCCACGGTGGGACGCGTAAAGAACGTTACTCCGCCACCAAGTGGGACGTGGCGATCGCCATGACCATCGCGGGGTTTGTCAATCTGGCGATGATGGCTACTGCAGCCGCAGCTTTCCACTTTAACGGTCATACCGGTATTGCCGATCTCGACCAGGCCTATCTCACGCTGGAGCCGTTGCTGAGCCATGCTGCCGCCACGATATTTGGCCTTAGCCTGGTGGCTGCTGGGCTCTCTTCTACGGTGGTGGGTACGCTGGCAGGCCAGGTGGTGATGCAGGGGTTTGTCCGGTTCCATATTCCGCTGTGGGTTCGTCGTTCCGTCACCATGCTGCCGTCATTTGTGGTGATTCTGATGGGACTCGACCCAACGCGAATTCTGGTCATGAGCCAGGTGCTGCTGAGTTTTGGTATTGCGCTGGCGCTGGTGCCGCTGCTGATCTTTACCAGCAAAAAAACTCTGATGGGCGAGCTGGTCAACTCAACGCTGGTGAAACGAACCGGGTGGGCCATCGTGGTGGTGGTCGTGGCGCTGAACCTGTGGTTGTTAGTGGGAACTGCGCTGGGTCTTTAACAAAAAAAGGAGCCGTGGAGGCTCCTTTTTGATTAGTGATGGTGGCCGTGACCATGACCTTTGCCGCGACCCCAGCCGCCGCGACGGTCGTCACGATCGTTCCAGCCTTCACGGTAACCGCGCTCATAGGCGCTGTCTTTATACCAGCCGCGGTGTCTGCCGTTATCATGTTTCCACCAGCGATCGCCGCGCCACTCATAGTGACGATGCCAGTAATCACGGTCGCGCCAGTAGCCGCCGTCCCAGTATCTGCCGTAGTCGTCACGATCGCCAATTTGTAGTTTTACTGATGGCAACAGGGTGATTTCGCCCGCAGTGGCGATCAGCGGCGCCGAAGCCAGTAATACCGCTGCAAGAATCAGTGACCTGAACATACTCTTTCTCCTTCACGATCGGGGCCTTTGTTGGGCCTGTTAACGCAATTTTACGAGTTGGTAAAGCGTCGTATCATCGCCTCAACTCCGAATTCCTGGGTGAGAGCACTTTTTGCTAAAAGTGATGTTATATTGAGCTGCTCAGGATCGCGTCTATACGGGCCAACTCTTCTGCAGAGAAATGGCGGTTTGCCAGCATCCCCACGGCGTCATCAATCTGAGCCGCTTTACTTGCCCCAATCAGCACCGACGTCACTTCCTCATGGCGTAATACCCAGGCCAGCGCCATCTGGGACAGCTTCTGGCCGCGACTTTCTGCCAGGGCATTCAGCTTCCTGACTTTCTCCAGCTTCTCTTCGGTGAGCTGATCGGGTTTAAGGAACTGACTGCCGCTAGCCGCGCGTGAGTCTGCGGGGATGCCGTTCAGATAGCGATTGGTCAGTTGCCCGCCGGCCAGCGGCGAGAAGGGAATACAGCCGACTCCTTTTTTCTGCAACACGTCCAGCAGCCCCGCTTCCGGCGCACGTTCAAAGAGGGAGTATTTCGGCTGGTGGATCAGGCAGGGCGTCCCGAGGTCATTAAGGATATCAATCGCCTGGCGAGCCAGAACAGCCGGGTAGTTGGATAATCCGACATACAAAGCCTTCCCCTGACGCACCACATGGTCAAGCGCTTTCATGGTTTCCTGCAGCGGCGTTTCCGGATCTGGCCGGTGATGATAGAAGATATCCACATACTCCAGCCCCGTGCGCTTCAGGCTTTGATCGAGGCTTGCCAGCAGATATTTACGTGACCCCCAGTCGCCGTAAGGCCCCTCCCACATGGTATAACCCGCTTTGGTGGAGATGATTAGCTCGTCGCGCCAGGGCAGGAAATCCTCCTGCAAAATACGTCCAAAATTACGTTCGGCCGATCCGGGGGGCGGGCCATAGTTGTTGGCAAGGTCGAAATGCGTAATGCCCAGATCGAACGCACGCTGTAAAAGTTGACGGCTGTTTTCGATAAGGGTGGTGTCACCAAAGTTATGCCACAGCCCAAGCGAGATGGCAGGCAACCTGAGTCCGCTTCGCCCGCAGCGGCGATACTCCATTGTCCAGTAACGATTTTTGTCCGGCTGATAACCCATTTTCGTGACCTCTGGCGCTGAAGTGAAAAATCAGTGTATGCGTTTACATTTTCGTGAAAAAAAGCAGCATAGCGCAGCCTTTTTTGTAAAGCATTCTTTCCATGCCCTTCTTATCACCAATTCTGGACAGCCATCACGCTTATTTAATACTCAAGGTGAGGTCAACATTAGAAGGATACCTGTTCATGCGTACCCCATACTGCGTCGCCGATTACCTGCTGGACCGTCTTAATGATTGTGGAGCCGATCATCTGTTTGGCGTGCCGGGCGACTATAACCTGCAGTTTCTCGACCATGTGATAGACAGCCCGGATATCTGCTGGGTGGGCTGTGCCAACGAGTTAAACGCTTCTTATGCCGCTGACGGATACGCCCGATGTAAGGGCTTTGCCGCGCTGCTGACGACATTTGGCGTAGGAGAGTTAAGCGCCATGAACGGCATTGCGGGCAGCTTCGCCGAGCACGTTCCGGTCTTGCATATTGTGGGGGCACCGGGTACGGCATCACAGCAAAGAGGGGAGCTGCTGCACCACACGCTTGGCGACGGTGAGTTTCGTCATTTTTATCATATGAGCGAGCCGATCACTGCTGCACAGGCGATCCTGACCGAACAAAACGCCTGTTATGAAATCGACCGGGTGTTAACGACAATGCTCCGGGAGCGTCGCCCCGGCTATCTGATGTTGCCTGCCGACGTGGCAAAAAAGGCCGCCACTCCCCCTGTAAACGCTCTCACGCTCAGGCATCCACATGCCGATAGTGCCTGCCTGAAAGCGTTCCGGGACGCCGCAGAAAACAAGCTTGCCAGGAGCAAGCGTACTGCGCTGCTGGCCGATTTCCTTGTCCTGCGCCACGGTCTGAAGCATGCGCTACAAAAATGGGTCAAAGACGTGCCGATGGCACACGCCACCATGCTGATGGGCAAAGGGATATTTGACGAACGTCACGCCGGATTTTATGGCACCTACAGCGGTTCAGCGAGCGCCGGTGCGGTAAAAGAGGCGATTGAAGGGGCGGATACCGTACTGTGCATCGGCACGCGATTTACCGATACCCTGACCGCCGGCTTCACGCATCAGCTCACCCCGGCACAAACGATAGAAGTTCAGCCTCATGCCTCACGCGTTGGTGATCTCTGGTTTACCGGCATCCCTATGCTTCAGGCAATCGAAACGCTGGTGGAACTGTGCAAACAGCACGTGCACGAGACGCCCGCGCAGTCTTCTCAAAGCGCGATGGCCTACCCGCAGCCGGATGGCTCGCTGACGCAGGCGAATTTCTGGCAAACGTTGCAGACATTTATTCGTCCGGGAGACATCATTCTTGCGGATCAGGGCACCTCGGCCTTCGGCGCGATCGACCTTCGTCTGCCGGCTGACGTGAATTTTATCGTCCAGCCGCTGTGGGGATCGATTGGCTATACGCTGGCGGCAGCATTTGGCGCGCAAACGGCCTGCCCGAACCGGCGCGTGATTGTCCTGACGGGGGATGGCGCGGCGCAACTTACTATCCAGGAGCTTGGCTCGATGCTGCGGGATAAACAACACCCCATCATTCTGGTCCTGAACAACGAAGGGTACACGGTGGAAAGAGCGATCCACGGGCCTGAGCAGCGTTACAACGACATTGCGCTATGGAACTGGACGCAAATCCCGCAGGCCCTGAGCCTTGATCCTCAGGCCCAGTGCTGGCGGGTCAGTGAAGCGGAGCAGCTGGCGGACGTCCTTGAGAAAGTGGCGCACCACGAGCGGCTCTCGCTGATTGAGGTGATGCTGCCGAAAGCTGATATCCCTCCGCTGCTGGGGGCGATCACCAAAGCGCTGGAAGCGCGCAACAGCGCCTGATTATTTGTCGTTTCGCCAGGCCATCATCATCGGTTTGCCCGCCAGCAGGAGCCAGGCGGGCAACATCACGATGCAAAGTAACGGGATGAGGGTGGTATCCGGTACCACCACGGCGGCCATGAAGAGGCTCAGCCAGGCATCGCGCGTGACCACCAGCACCAGCCCCAGAATCGAGCAGGAAACGGTAATCGCAGCCGGAACGGCATCGACATGCTCGTGCAGCATCAGCCCCAGCGCAACGCCGACAAAGACCGCCGGGAAGATGCGTCCACCACGGAAACCGCAGGCGGCCGCCACCACCAGCGCTGCCAGCTTGATCACGGCAAACAGCAGATAGTCGGAGACGCTAAACACCTGGCTGAAGGCCAGCTGCTGCATCTCGTCCAGTCCTTTAAACAGCGTCACCGGCCCGCCGATCGTACCTAAAATACCCAGAATCAAACCGCCAGCCCCCAGAATCAGCACCGGGTGTTTGAGTCTGTGCATCAGCCGGTGAAGGCGTGGAAGACACCATACTGCCACCATGCCCAGCGCAATGGCGATGGCGGCGACGATGGCACCGCTGAAAATATCGGCGATTTGCATCTGGCCGTAGTGGGGGAGAGAGAGTGAAAAATGGGGATGGGAAAACAGGCTGGTCGTCAACGCTCCGGCGGCGGCGGCCATCAGTGGGGCAAAGAGCTTGTCCCAGAGTGGGACATCGTTGTTACTGCTGAGCGTCTGAGAAAAGATCAGTGCCGCCGCAACGGGCGTGCCGAAGAGCGCCCCGATGGTGCCTGCGGAGGCGAGAATAGTCCAGTCCAGCGCGCCAACGCGGGGCAAAATGCGTGAGCCAAGAAAAACCGCCAGGCCAATGTTCACGGCCATAATCGGATGCTCAGGTCCCAGACTAACGCCTCCAGCCAGACCGATAATCAGCGCAATAATTAGCCCTGGCAACGCCGAGGGGGCTACCGGGGCACCGATCAACGGTTCCAGTGCCGGATCGGGGCCAGCATGACCTGGACTAAAACGGATCACCAGGCCCACCGCAATACCGGTTAACGTCAGCATCCCAACGATCCAGGCAGGAGAGTCAGCGGTGACGCCCAGCCCTGCAGGAAGCGCGTTCCATAATAGTGTTTGCAGCACCGACGCGACTTTCATCACGACAATAAGGACCAGACTTGAAACCACGCCAATGATGAGCGCCGGAATTGCCAGCAACAGCATGGTTCTGGCTCGCGGGTGAAGCATGATGATTTCCTTGTACAAAACGGTATTACGTTACTTTGCACATTAAGCCTTATGGCAATAGTGCAAAAGGTGCTGAAACGGTAAAGTTATTCTGTGACGAAGATCGATAATCCATGGGCATTCACCTTCCGGTCGTTGTTGTTATCACGCCTTGAATTTACAGTGTCCCAAAGATTTATTCTGACTTTAGCGGAGCAGTAGAAGAATGACAAAGTATGCTTTGGTAGGCGATGTGGGCGGCACGAATGCGCGCCTTGCATTATGCGATGTAAATAGCGGTGAAATTTCCCGGGCGAAAACCTATTCCGGTCTCGATTATCCAAGCCTTGAGGCCGTTGTCCGCGTCTATCTGGAGGAGCATCAGATAAGCGTCGAAGATGGCTGCATCGCCATTGCCTGCCCGATAACCGGCGACTGGGTCGCCATGACCAACCATACCTGGGCATTCTCCATCGCCGAGATGAAAAAAAACCTCGGCTTTGCGCATCTTGAAATCATCAATGACTTTACCGCGGTGTCCATGGCGATCCCGATGCTGAAGCCTGAGCATCTGATCCAGTTTGGCGGCGCTGAACCGGTCGAAGGTAAGCCGATTGCGGTTTACGGGGCCGGTACCGGGCTGGGCGTTTCACATCTGGTGCATGTCGCTCAGCGCTGGGTGAGCCTGCCGGGTGAAGGTGGTCACGTGGACTTTGCGCCAAACAGCGAAGAAGAGGGCATTATCCTCGAAGAATTACGCGCGGAGATCGGCCACGTCTCCGCCGAGCGCGTGCTGTCAGGACCGGGGCTGGTGAACCTGTACCGGGCGATTGTGAAATCGGACGGTCGTCTGCCGGAAAATCTGCAGCCGAAAGACGTCACCGAACGCGCGCTGGCGGACAGCTGCATTGACTGCCGTCGTGCCCTGTCGCTGTTCTGCGTGATCATGGGGCGCTTCGGCGGCAACCTGGCGCTGACGCTGGGTACCTTCGGGGGCGTTTATATCGCGGGCGGCATTGTGCCGCGCTTCCTGGAGTTCTTTAAAGCCTCCGGCTTCCGCGGCGGGTTTGAGGATAAAGGGCGCTTCAGAAGCTACGTGCAGGACATTCCGGTTTATCTGATCGTGCATGATAACCCAGGCCTGCTGGGGTCGGGTGCCCACCTGCGTCAGGTTCTCGGTCAAATCCTCTGACGCATAGCCCTCTCCCGCAGGAGAGGGCTTTTTTGTTACAGGTGCATGAGCTGGCGGAACTCTTTTACCTTGCTGCGGCTCACCGGCACCTGAAAATCCAGATCCTTCAGACGCAAAATGTAGGTGTTGTTAAACCAGGGTTCGATCTCGCGGATCTTGTTTAAATTGACGCAGAACGAGCGGTGGCAGCGGAAAAAGTGCGACGCAGGCAGCTTGCTGCAAAACTCGGTGATGTTCATCGCCATCACGTAAGATTCCCGTCGCGTATAGACAAACGTCATCTTTTCATGGGCTTCGGCATAGTAGATATCATTGACCGGCGTCACGATGATGCGCTCATCTTTGACCAAATTAATGGTGTCGTTTTCCCGTACCGTTGGGCTGGCGTTTGCAGGGGCGGTCTGCTGCTGCCACGCGGCCTCCAGCTTTTGCAGCATGCTGACAATCCGCGACTCCTGGTAAGGCTTAAGGATATAGTCAAATGCCTCCAGCTCGAAGGCCTCTACGGCGTGCTCTTTCCAGGCGGTCACGAACACAATAAACGGCTTATGGGCAAACTGATTGATGTTTTGCGCCAGCAATACGCCATCCAGCGACGGAATATTGATGTCCAGGAAGATGGCATCGACCCGGTTATGCTGCAGAAACTTCAGCACGTCCAGACCGTCATCAAAGGTACCCACAATTTCCATCTGGCTGTGGGTGTTGATAAGCCAGGTTAGCTCCTGTTGAGCCAGAATTTCATCTTCTACGATGATGACTTTCATGGGTTACTCCACCTGGGGCAACAGTGATGTTGCCGAATGAACGGGAGAGCGCTCGTTCGGGACGTAAAACGCAATTTCGGTGCCCGGTTCAAGACGCTGAATATTCAGCCCGTCGCCGTAAAGCAGCTTGACCCGGTGGTGCACGTTCAGCAGGCCGATTTTATTTCCAGGCATCTCGTTAGACTCCACCCGCTCAATGACTTTTGGATCAATTCCGTGGCCGGTATCGCGCACGGCAATACGTACGCGGTTGCCGCTTTCGGTGACGCTGATGGTGACGACGCCTTTGCCTTTACACGGCTGAATGCCGTGAACAATCGCGTTTTCGACCAGCGGCTGGATAAGCAGGCTTGGGATCACGCAGTTGACCTCTTCATCAATATCGTAAATGACCGTGAGCTTGTCACCAAAGCGCGCCTGCTCAATCGCGATGTAGTCTTTAATCTGATACAGCTCTTTTTTGATGTCGATCTGCTCGTCATCTTTCAGCTCGATGTTGTAGCGCAGATAGCGCGACAGGTTAAAAATCAGCTGGCGCGCGGTGTCCGGATTAAGACGAATGGACGAGGAGATCGCGTTCAGCGCGTTAAACAGGAAATGGGGATTGATTTTGCTCTGCAGCGCGCGCAGCTCTGCCTTATTTGCCATCTCACGCAGTTGTTCCGCCCGGGATACTTCCAGCTGGGTGGAGATAATCTGCGACAGGCCGATGGCCATCTCCTGCAGCGTGGAGGTGATCTGATGCGCGTGGCAGTAATAAATTTTCAGCGTGCCCGTCACGACGCCCTTCTCCCACAGCGGAATCACCAGCATGGAGTGGATTTCCGGCGTTCGGTGGGCTTCATCATTGTTTTTAATAATGATTTTACCGTAGTTAATGGCCTGTCGGGTGGTTGGGCTGATGGTGTCATCATTATCGCGATAGTTGTGCTCCCCGACGCCAACGTAGGCCAGCACGTGGTCAATATTGGTGATGGCGACAGCGTCAGCGTGGATGTCATGGCGAATGATTTCGCAGACCTGACGCAACGACTCCGCGTTAACGTGGCGGAAGAGCGGCAGCGTTTTGTTGGCGATATCCAGCGCCAGCTTGGCCTGACGGGCGGCGCTGGCCTCTTTTTCCCCTTCAACGCTTTGCACCAGCAGCACGATAAAGCCGATGCACACGCTGCCCAGGATCATCGGAATACCGATTTTCGAGACGATATCCAGCCCAAGTTCGGTGGTCGGGGCCCAGACGACGACCAGGATCATGGTCAGCGTTTCGCACACCATGCCCGCCACGATCCCTGCGCGCCAGCGCTGTTTTTTCGGGATTTTGCGGCTGATCCAGCCGGAGAGCACCCCGGCGATAATGCTGGTAATAAAGCAGGGCACCGCCGTGACGCCGCCGATATCAATCAGGTAGCGATGGGTTCCGGCAATCACGCCGGTAATGACACCCACCCACGGGCCAAACAAAATTCCGCCGGACATCACGGCGATAATGCGCACGTTAACCAGCGAACCCTCTACCGGCACGCCAGACCAGGTGCTGAACAGGGCGAACAGCGAAAAGATGGCGGTAACGGCCAACAGCTCTTTTGGCGAGTGTGCGGATTTGTGCAATAGCTCGCGAAACAGGCGAATGCGAATGAGGAAAAACAGGCAAATCAGCATTAATGCTGCACGGTCAAAAACCGCCAGCAGCATAGTGAATATTTCGTGCACGAGTAGACCTGGGAAAACGGGAAAGAACCATGATAAAAAACCTGACGCGTGTTGACCAGCTATCCGTCAGGTTTATCAAATGAGGAAAAACCATAATTTCTAAAGGGGATTGTCTGTCAGTAACGGACACGTCCTGATTTTTTATAGCCTGCGTATCGTCAGGTAACCGTTTTGATATCATCTTGTTAAATAAAAGCTATCAGAAAGCCAACCCTGAAACAGGGGCTTCCGCTTTTCGGCACCGCCGGGTTCCGGTTTTCAGGCGATCGCTTTTTTTTCACTTCCCTCTCGACAGCGTGATTTTTTTCAGGTTATTTTCTAAGCACGCCACATCGGTGGCAGCGTCGCTCGGACGGTCCGGGCGCTAACGTTAATCTGAGGAATCTATGGCTGAATTCAGTCCTGAACGCCGTTTTACGCGTATCGATCGTCTCCCCCCTTATGTTTTCAATATCACCGCTGAACTGAAGATGGCTGCGCGTCGGCGCGGCGAAGATATTATTGATTTCAGCATGGGTAACCCTGACGGCCCAACGCCACCGCATATCGTTGAAAAACTCTGCACGGTTGCCCAGCGTCCGGATACGCACGGTTACTCGACCTCCCGCGGTATTCCCAGATTACGTCGCGCGATCTCGCGCTGGTATCAGGATCGCTATCAGGTTGATATCGATCCGGAAAGTGAAGCGATTGTCACCATCGGCTCGAAAGAGGGGCTGGCACACCTGATGCTGGCTACGCTGGATCATGGCGATACGGTGCTGGTACCGAATCCCAGCTACCCAATCCACATCTACGGTGCGGTGATTGCCGGGGCGCAGGTCCGTTCGGTTCCGCTGGTGGAAGGGGTCGATTTCTTTAACGAACTGGAACGTGCGATTCGCGAAAGCTATCCGAAACCGAAGATGATGATCCTCGGTTTCCCGTCGAACCCAACGGCCCAGTGCGTGGAGCTCGATTTCTTCGAGAAAGTGGTCGCGCTGGCGAAGCGTTATGACGTGCTGGTGGTTCACGATTTAGCCTATGCCGACATCGTGTATGATGGCTGGAAAGCGCCATCTATTATGCAGGTCCCGGGCGCGCGTGACGTGGCGGTAGAGTTCTTCACCCTGTCGAAAAGCTACAACATGGCGGGCTGGCGTATTGGCTTTATGGTGGGTAACAAAACGCTGGTGAGTGCACTGGCGCGTATTAAGAGTTACCACGACTACGGCACCTTCACGCCGCTGCAGGTTGCGGCTATCGCTGCTCTTGAGGGCGACCAGCAGTGCGTCCACGAGATTGCCGCTCAGTATAAGCGCCGTCGCGACGTGCTGGTAAAAGGCTTGCATGAAGCGGGCTGGATGGTGGAAATGCCGAAGGCGTCCATGTACGTCTGGGCGAAAATTCCGGAACCATACGCGGCGATGGGATCGCTGGAGTTTGCCAAAAAGCTGCTCCAGGATGCGAAGGTGTGCGTATCACCGGGAATTGGCTTTGGTGATTATGGCGACACCCATGTGCGGTTTGCCCTGATTGAAAATAGCGACCGCATTCGTCAGGCGGTGAGGGGCATCAAGAGTATGTTCCGGGCCGACGGGCTTCTCTCCTCGAAGAGCGTGGCTGAAAATCCCGCGTCATCATGACATAAAAAAACAGGAGCCAATGGCTCCTGTTTTTTTGACTGCATGTTCTTCACTAGATCATCAGGGCAAAGGTTCCGGCCCAGACTAAAACAATCACCGAAATGCCCATAAAGAAATATTTCACGTTTCATCGCTCCGCGTATCTTGTGGTACGCATTTAAAAACAGAGTCCACCTGATTATAGAGAACTGAAATCCGGTCAAAGCGGAAATGAGAATTTTCCCGTTTCGCCGCTCACTCCAGCTCAGAATTCTGTGCTTTCCTGTTGCCAGACGGCGCTAATGTACGCCTAAAAATGAGGGGTGACAAGAGGGATTTTTTTAAATAATTTCCGTCACTTACGAGTGTCGTGGAACGGCGACAGTTTGATTTCGCATCGCAATAAATTCACTTTGGGCGACGCAATGAAAAACGGTTTCTTAACGGATGACAGGTGATTGAAAAGGTTAGTTTCTTAGCGAAACTAACCTTTCTGAAGAGCTTAAATATAGAGCGAGGCTTCGCCAATAGGGCGGGTTTTGAAACGACGATGCATCCACAGATACTGCTCTGGCGCACGCATGATTTCAGTTTCGATGACTTTATTGATAAACGCCGCGGCTTCGCACTCGTTTTCAGGATAGTTAGCCATCTCAGGAGAGATGTGCAGACGATAGCCTGATTTATCTGCTTTTCTCACCATCGTCACGGTCAGCATGGAAGCGCCCGACAAACGAGAAATGACAAAGGTGCCGTTGGTCGTCGCAACATCTTTAACCGCAAAGAAAGGCGCAAAGCTGCTGCCTTTACGTCCATAATCCTGATCGGGGGCAAACCAGACGGCTTCACCTTTCTTCAGAGCCCCGACCATACCGCGCAGGTTATTACGGCTGATCATCGCCTTATTCGAACGCATGCGGCCACGCGTTTGTACCCACTCCATCAGCGGACTGTTGTGTGGTCGATAGGTCGCCATCATTGGCTGGCATAGGCCCATCACGCGGCCACCCAGTTCCAGCGACATAAAGTGAACGCCGACGACCATCACGCCGCGTTTTTGCATCTGTGCGCGTTTAAGGTTATCCAGCCCTTCCACGTCAAACCACTTGCGGACGCGCTCATCCGGCCAGAACCAGGCCATGCCGGTTTCAAGCAGCGCCATGCCGATAGACTTGAAGTTTTCAGCGATGAGTTTCTCGCGCTCTTCGGCATTGTAATGCGGAAAGCAAAGCTCAATATTTTTACGCGCGATGGATTCGCGGCGTTTCAGGAAGAAGCGGGAAGCGCTGCCCAGTTTCGACCCCAGCAAACGCAGGACAGGGTACGGAAGTTGAACCAGCAGCCAGAGAACGCCAAGACCAAACCATGTAAACCAGTAACGCGGGTGTATAAACGCGCGTTGAAATTTGGATTGAGACAAAATAGTAAAACCTATGTGAAGCCTGTAAAGGTAGCGCAGAGTTTGCGATACGACGTGCCGATAAGACCGTTCTTCAAGGTGATGGTTGCAGGCTTTACCGAACTTTACGGCGTTGCCTGGCCACTGCTGATTTGGGCGGGCGGCGTAATGTAGCACCGTTATACGATATGTGCTATTACTCGTTTTTGATTAAAAAAGCGGCAGTTAAGGAGGTGCTTGATTTTACAGATTTTATAGAAAGTCGCATTGAAAGCGTTTTTCCTGACTGAGCGGAGAGCAGAAGCCCTGGCGATCGGATGGAAGACGTAACGAAAAAGAATGGCATTGTTGAGTTACGGCAAATTAATTATTTCTCGTTTATTTCTTCCTTACCTAATAAATAAGAATTTTCTTTGTGAAAAATCTTATTTATTATTCATATCCTCAATGTAATAGTCGTCTTTTATCACCCACTTTTCTCTTCTTTTAATCATACTGCAATAAAATATTGCAGTTCTTTCTTGTTTTTTGACATAGTGCCGTGATGCAAATCAAAATAAGATGTTTTTATTAATATCTCTCTGGCTGCAATCCCTTCGGCGATACAAATATTCGATTTGTGAGAAAAGAGCAGTTTCTTTTTCTGAGTTGATTGAGCAATTTGCGATAATGTCTTAGTGGAAAATTCTTAAGAAAATTCTTGTCTCGGATAAATGATCTGTGTATTTGATTTTGTTCCGATCATTATTCTATTATTGCGCATCAAGAACGATACCGTGAAGTTGGCATAGCAAAACAAAGAGGGATGATTAGATGGCTGACAGTTTTCAGAACGAGGTGCCTAAGGCACGTATTAACCTGAAGCTTGACCTGCATACTGGCGGAGCAAGCAAGAAAATGGAATTACCCTTGAAATTGCTTGTTACGGGTGATTTCAGCAACGGGCAGGAATCTGCGACAATATCTGAGCGTGAAAAGATTAACATCACCAAAAATAATTTTGATAGCGTTCTTTCCGAATATTCCCCAAAAGTTAACCTGGCCGTAAAAAATACACTGTCTGACGATGGTGGTGAAGACAACATTCAGCTGACTTTCCAGAGCATGAAAGATTTCACGCCAGAGCAGGTGGCTGCCCAAATTCCGCAGCTGAAGGCGATGCTGGCGATGCGCAACTTGCTTCGCGATCTCAAAGCTAACCTGTTGGATAACCAGACTTTCCGAAAAGAGCTGGAAAAAATCGTTGTTGACCAGTCGCTTAGTGCTGAGTTGCGAAATGAACTGTCCGCACTGGCTTCAAAACAACCTTAACCATCATGCTGTTTTAACGGATTAATCAAGGAATGCTCATGTCTGTACAAAATAATATTGCTGGCGGGGAAAGCGTGGTGCTGGAACGTCCTGCTGTGGGTGGTGTATACGCCTCACTGTTTGAGAAAATCAATCTGAATCCTGTCTCCGAGCTGAGTGCGCTGGACATCTGGCAAGATGCACAGGCGATGTCCGATGCGACCGCTGACGAGCGTCTGACCGCAGGTATGCAGGTCTTTCTGGAATGCCTGACCAAGGCAGGCTCGAAAGTCGAAAAACTGGATAAAAGCCTGATCGATCATCACATCGCTGAGCTCGATTACCAGATAAGCCGCCAGCTCGACGCCGTTATGCACCATGAAGAGTTTCAGGCGGTTGAGAGCCTGTGGCGCGGCGTGAAGTCGCTGGTTGATAAAACGGATTTTCGCCAGAACGTGAAAATTGAGCTTCTGAGCATGTCTAAAGAAGAGCTGCGCCAGGACTTTGAAGACAGCCCGGAAATCATCCAGAGTGGCCTGTATAAACACGCCTATATTGATGAATATGATACCCCTGGCGGCGAGCCGATTGCGGCGCTGATTTCCGCTTATGAGTTCGATGCTTCAGCGCAGGATGTCGCTCTGCTGCGCAACATCTCAAAAGTATCCGCAGCTGCACATATGCCGTTTATCGGCTCAGCAGGCCCGAAATTCTTCCTCAAGGAGTCAATGGAAGACGTCGCTGCGATTAAAGATATTGGCAACTATTTTGATCGCGCCGAGTACATCAAGTGGAAATCGTTCCGTGATACGGACGACGCTCGCTACATCGGTCTGGTGATGCCCCGCGTACTGGGACGACTGCCGTATGGCCCGGATACCGTTCCGGTTCGCAGCTTCAACTATGTCGAAGAAGTCAAAGGTCCGGATCACGACAAATACCTGTGGACGAATGCGTCGTTTGCCTTCGCGTCCAACATGGTGCGTAGCTTCATCAATAATGGCTGGTGTGTACAGATCCGTGGCCCGCAGGCCGGCGGTGCGGTTCAGGATCTGCCTATCCATCTGTATGACCTGGGTACCGGCAATCAGGTAAAAATCCCGAGCGAAGTGATGATCCCTGAAACGCGTGAATTCGAATTCGCGAATCTGGGCTTTATTCCGTTGTCCTACTACAAAAACCGCGACTACGCCTGCTTCTTCTCAGCCAACTCCGCCCAGAAACCGGCGCTGTATGACACCGTTGATGCGACCGCCAACAGCCGCATCAACGCGCGTCTGCCGTACATCTTCCTGCTGTCGCGTATCGCCCACTACCTGAAGCTGATTCAACGCGAGAACATCGGTACCACCAAGGATCGTCGACTGCTGGAGCTGGAGCTGAACACCTGGGTCCGCACTCTGGTGACCGAAATGACCGATCCGGGCGACGAGCTTCAGGCATCTCATCCACTGCGTGATGCAAAAGTGGTGGTGGAAGATATTGAAGATAACCCGGGCTTCTTCCGCGTGAAACTGTATGCGATTCCGCACTTCCAGGTGGAAGGGATGGACGTCAACCTGTCGCTGGTTTCCCAGATGCCAAAAGCGAAATCGTAATAACAGGCAGGAAGCCGATGAAAACGGAACAACCGTTATGGGGTAGGGGCATTATGGTCGCTCCCCAGCATTTTCAGCAACAGGTCGCGTATGCGGCCTGGTCTGCCGAGTGTATTGCCCGGCTGGGCCTCTCCTGCCCGTGGGGGGTAATAAATGCTACCTTCGAGCCGGAAGCGCTCAGGCTTGGACGTCTTCAGGCCCGTCATCTGCATGTCCGTTTTCAGGACGGTACGCTGATTGATACAGACAATGCTGATTCGCTGCCACCGGTACTGTCGCTTGAAAGCGAATCGCAGGAGGTGACGGTGGTGCTGGCGCTCCCGCTACTGCGGGCGAACGGCGGCAACTGCCTGAAACCCGATGAGGTGGCCGAGCGTCCGGTGCGATATCGTCAGCGCTGGCGGGATGTACGCAATACCTTCGGGGAAGATACTCGTCAGATTGCCGTGATGCAGCCTGAACTGACGCTGCGTTTTGCCCATCAGAACAACAGCGATTATCTGACTTGTCCGGTCACCCGCCTGCAGCAAGACTCGCAGGGGACATGGCTATTGGATGAAACATTTCTTCCTCCGCTGTTGACCCTCCAGGGCAGCCGTTGGCTGGTTACCCAACTGGAACAACTACTGACACAACTGCGGGCGCGACTGTGCCGTCTGATGGCAATGCGGCGTGAAAGCAATGAGCGCATGGCTGATTTCGCTGTGGCAGATGTATCACTGTTCTGGCTGCTCAACGCGCTGAACAGTGCCGAGCCCGTGCTGGGCCAGTTCCAGCGTAATCTTCAAAGCCCACCGGAACGTCTGTATCCGGAACTTTCTCGCCTTGCGGGGAGCCTGCTGACCTTTTCCCTGGAACATCAGGTGAGCGCCATACCGGCCTGGCATCACGAGCAACTCAATGCGGTATTTCCACCGCTGTTTGATTTGCTTGGCGATCTGCTTGAAGCCAGCCTGCCGTCACGCGTGGTGGCCCTGGCACTCGACTATGACCCACGGCTGCATTTCTGGCAGGCTCGCCTGCATGACCCGCGTCTGCGCGAGGGGGCTGATTACTATCTTTCTGTGCGTTCACCGATTCCGGTGGCGCAACTGCAGGAGCAGTTTCCGCGCCAGTGTAAGGTGGGCAGCCCTGACCATGTGCGGGGGATCGTCAACTCTTCCCGCGTGGGCGTGCCGCTGACGCCGCTGCGCCATGTGCCTGCCGCCATTCCACTGCGCCTGGAAAATCAGTATTTCAGTCTCGATCTCTCCCATCCTCTGGCGACTGAAATGCTCCAGAGTGGGACATGTATGTTTTACGTCCCGGGCATGCTCGGCGAGCCTGAACTTGAACTCTTTGCGGTATTGAGAACATGAGTGAACGTAAACACGGCGCTGTCGTGTCTGTTGATATTGACGCACTGCTGCAGGATACCTGGCTTCAGGTCATCAGCCTTCGCTATGGCCCGCAGTTTCAGGAAGGCGAAGGTCGGATCTTGTGGGAACGCTGTATCGCTGAAGTTGAACGCGTTCAGCGTGAACTAAAAGCGAGCGAACTCGATGAAGCCAGCTGTAAGCATATCCTCACTGCACAATGTGCGCTGCTGGATGAAGCGGTCAAAGGTCGCGGTGTGGAAGATGACGCCTGTGTGCAGTGGTATGACATTCCACTGCAGGGGCACTTCCTCGGCACCATGGATGCCGGCGACACGCTGTGCGATCGGATGCGCGATGTGCTGCGTGAACCGGCTCCAGACCACGCAGTCGTGACCTGCTTCCAGCGGGTAATGATGCTCGGATTCCTGGGAAACTTTCGTGCGCTAAACGATCCGGAACGCCAGAAGCTGGTCAGCGCCCTCAACGAGCGTGTTACACCGTTCAGCTACCCGCAGACCCATCCCGTTCTGGCAGAGAGCCGCAGCGGACGGGGAGCGGGAGGCTGGCTGGCGTCATGGCCCGCGCGTATCGGCCTGAGCGTGATTGTTCTTGCCGCACTCTGGTGGGGACTGGATCGCTGGCTCGATCAGATGCTGCTGACCCTGTTGCCGGGAGTCGTAAAATGAGTCCTGTACAACAGCGCGGGCTTGCGCTGTGGGCTGCCCTGCTGAGTGCTGTGGTCTGCCTGGCTTTTCTGCCGTTATCCCGGCTGGCTTCAGTGCTCGTTCTGCTGGCGATGATCGGGGTTATCGTCGCGTTCTGGTATATCGCCAGACCTCGTGCGGAGCATGACGTTAACCTGCGTCTGGATGATCTTCCTGAAACCACTTACCGTCAACCTGTGGTGCTGGTTTGTGGCGATATGCCTTTGACCTGGCCGCAGCAGTCACCAGTACTGATCGTTACGCAGGGATGCTGGATCCGCGTTGAGGACCATCAGGATCTGGAGCAGGTTGCCCGTCAGATTCTGTGGCAGCGCCCGGACTGGGGGCGTCAGCTGTCGGTGATGGTCAGTGTCTGCCCGCAGAAACATGTCGACAGCGAAGCCCTGACAAGTCGTCTGCTGGCTCTGCGCTGGCAAGTCAGCCAGTTGCGTAAAGAAACGGGACAATCTGTGCCACTCATTCTGAATGGTCAGATTGGCAGCGCGATGACGGATGACATGCTCTGGCAGGCCGCTATTCCGGGTGAAGGGTGGACTGTCTGGCGTGAGTCGAATGCGCCTTGTTCGATCGCCGCGTGGGTCACCACTGGCGGTGCGCCTGTAATGCAGCAGCAGGTGCTGATGAACAGCCTGATGAGCTGGTTCCATCAGCATGTCCAGGCGGTATTCATCGATGAGAATCCTGATGTTCCGGTCATTGCACCTGCAGCGCTGCTGTGGGGAATGGGACCGATTCTTGCCGGAAGCCTTGCGTCCTCTGCCTGGACGGCATGGTTATCGCGTCATACTGCCATTCAGCAGGTAGCCGGCTGGCAACCGGTAGGGACGGACAGCACGGTGATATCACCCTTCCCGGATTTCATCCTGCCGCTGCTACCGGAAGGAAGTGGACTTACTCCCCGCGCCCGCACCTGGCGCTGTGCCCTTGGTCTTTTCACCCTGGCGGCCATCGCCGCGCTGCTGAGCAGTGGCTGGAACAATCGCCAGTTGCTGCATCGCGTGAGCTTCGATATAGCACGTTATGACAGCCTCTCCATGGATGACTACGGCCCGAAAGCTAGCGCCGTTGAGGTCCTTCGTGAGAATGCAGCGCTGCTGGATGACTATGCACGTAACGGCGTACCGGCCCGATTGGGTCTGGGGCTTTATCAGGGGGAACGTCTGCGGATGCCTCTTCTGGAAGCGATCCGCTCGTATATGCCGCCGCCTCCTAAACCGCAGCCAACCCCAAAACCAGCACCGAAAATAGTGAGGCTCGACAGCATGTCGCTGTTCGATTCCGGCAAGTCCGTGCTGAAAGCGGGTTCCACCAGGATGCTGGTGAATTCATTGGTTGGCATCAAAGCGAAACCGGGCTGGCTGATTGTCGTGTCTGGGCATACCGATAACACCGGCAATCCGCAACTTAACCAGACGCTGTCTCTGAAACGCGCCGAAGCGGTACGCAACTGGATGCGGGACACGGGCGACGTGCCCGAAAGCTGTTTTGCGGTGCAGGGCTATGGCGAAAGCCGTCCTGTCGCAACCAACGACACCCTGGAAGGGCGTGCGCTCAACCGCCGTGTCGAAATCAGTCTGGTACCGCAGGCGAATGCCTGTCAGATACCCGGCAAACACCCGGCGCCATCGCAGGATGATGGCGCTTCACTACACAATGGAGAGTAATTCCATGGCAATTCCTGTTTATCTTTGGCTGAAGGACGACGGCGGCGCGGACATCAAAGGGTCTGTTGACGTTCAGGATCGTGAAGGCAGCATCGAAGTGGTTGCACAGGAGCATAACCTGTACATCCCAACCGACAACAATACCGGCAAGCTGACCGGCACCCGTATCCACACGCCGTTCCTGTTCACGAAGGAAATCGATTCCTCCAGCCCGTATCTGTACAAGGCGGTGACAACCGGTCAGACCCTGAAATCCGCTGAATTCAAGTGGTACAAAATCAACGACGCGGGCCAGGAAGTGGAGTACTTCAACACCAAACTGGAAAACGTGAAGGTAGTGAAAGTGAATCCTGAAATGTATGACATCAAGGATCCTTCTAAAGAGAAGCACAACCACCTTGAGCGCGTTGAACTGCGTTACGAAAAAATCACCTGGACCTACAAAGACGGCAACATCATTCATTCCGATTCCTGGAACGAACGCGCCACGGCGTAATCCTGATGCGGGCAGGTTTTCCTGTCCGCAGTTTTTTGCTGAGTGCCTGAGATGCGGGCACTCAGCAAAGAAAAAACAATCTGCCTGCCTGACCTTATGCGCTTTGGTGAACAGCGAGGGGCGGTAGCGTGTCCAGGAACCGACAAAGAGAGAATCTCATGGAAAATCCAGCCATCCTGTTACGTCGTCTGAACCCTTACTGTGCCCGAGCGATGGAAGGCGCAGCTTCGCTCTGTCAGACCCGTGCCCATGCCGAAATTCTGCCGGAGCACTGGCTGCTGAAGCTGCTGGAGCAGGGGGAAGGTGACCTGACGGTGTTGGCGCGTCGCTATGAATGGGATATGGATGGCATTTGGCAGGATTTACTTGGCTGGCTCGACAGACAACCTCGCTCCGTGCGCCATCGGCCCCAGCTCTCTGATGACATTCAGACTCTGATGCAGCAAGCCTGGCTACTTGCCTCACTCAATGGCGAAGAGCACATTCGCAGCATCCATCTGCTGATGGCCCTGGTGGAAAAACCAAAACTGGCACGTTGTGACGGCCTTTGGCCGTTGTTAACGCTTGCTCAGAGCCAGCTGGAGCGCCTGCGACCGTTGCTGGATGCGCAATCGGATGAACGTCCGGAAATGCAGCGCGAAGCCGAGCTGACACAGAACCACGGTGGTGAGGTGGAGTTTGTCGGGCGTCCGGCTGGTGCGGAAATGAAAGAGGGGGAACTGAGCCCTGCGCTGCAGAACACGCTGGATAAATTCACCCTCGATGTCACCGCCAAAGCGAAGGAAGGGAAGATCGATCCGGTGTTTGGCCGTGACACAGAAATCCGTCAGATGGTGGATATCCTCTCTCGTCGCCGCAAAAACAATCCGATTCTGGTCGGCGAGCCGGGCGTAGGGAAAACCGCACTGGTTGAAGGTCTGGCATTGCGTATTGCCGAGGGTAATGTGCCTGAATCACTGAAAACGGTCACTCTGCGTACCCTTGACCTGGGCCTGCTGCAGGCCGGTGCAGGCGTGAAAGGCGAGTTCGAACAGCGGCTGAAAAACGTCATCGATGCGGTGCAGCAATCCCCGTCCCCGGTCCTGCTATTTATTGATGAAGCGCATACCATCATCGGCGCGGGCAACCAGGCGGGAGGCGCCGATGCAGCGAACCTGCTAAAACCGGCGCTGGCGCGTGGCGAACTGCGTACGATTGCGGCCACAACCTGGAGCGAGTACAAGCAGTACTTCGAACGCGACGCGGCCCTGGAGCGTCGTTTCCAGATGGTAAAAGTCGATGAGCCTGACGATGACTCCGCCTGCCTGATGCTCCGTGGTCTGAAGTCCCGCTACGCCGAGCACCATGACGTGTACATTACCGACGATGCGGTGCGCGCGGCAGTTACGCTTTCCCGCCGCTATCTGACGGGCCGCCAGCTGCCGGACAAGGCGGTTGATCTGCTCGACACCGCTGCAGCGCGCGTCCGCATGAGCCTCGACACGGTGCCGGAACAGCTGACCTGCATTCGCTCGCAGATTACCTCTCTGGAAATGGAGAAGCAGGCGCTGCTGGAAGATATTGCTATCGGCAATCAGAGCCATGGTGAACGCCTGACCGTCATTGAGCAGGAAGAGAACGCTCTTATCGTTGCTCTCGACGAGCTTGAAACGCAGTACGGGCAGGAACTGAAACTCACCGAACAACTGCTGGAAAGCCGCCAGGACATCTCCCGTCAAAGCGAGACGCACGCGCTGCAGCAGGAACTGAACGGCATGCAGCACAGCAACCCGCTGCTCTCCCTGGATGTAGATGTACGCACCGTTGCCAACGTGATTGCTGACTGGACAGGCGTTCCGCTGTCATCGTTGATGAAAGATGAGCAGACCGAACTGCTGACCCTCGAAAATGAAATGGGTAAACGTGTGGTCGGGCAGGATGTGGCGCTCGAGGCCATCGCCCAGCGTCTGCGTGCGGCAAAAACGGGTCTCACCTCCGAGAATGGTCCGCAGGGCGTGTTTCTGCTGGTGGGACCGAGCGGGGTGGGGAAAACCGAAACCGCGCTTGCGCTGGCCGATGTCATGTACGGCGGTGAGAAGTCACTCATTACGATTAACCTCTCAGAATACCAAGAGCCGCATACGGTTTCCCAGCTGAAGGGCTCCCCTCCGGGTTACGTCGGTTATGGTCAGGGAGGGATCCTGACCGAAGCCGTGCGCAAGCGCCCGTATAGTGTGGTTTTGCTCGATGAAGTCGAAAAAGCCCACCGCGACGTGATGAACCTGTTCTATCAGGTCTTTGACCGCGGCTTTATGCGCGACGGCGAAGGACGTGAAATCGACTTCCGCAACACCGTCATTCTGATGACCTCGAATCTCGGCAGCGACCACCTGATGCAACTGCTTGACGAACAGCCGGAGGCCAGCGAAGGCGATCTTCACGAGCTGCTGCGTCCGATACTGCGCGATCACTTCCAGCCGGCGCTGCTGGCCCGCTTCCAGACCGTGATTTATCGTCCTCTGGCGGAAGCAGCCATGCGTACCATCGTGGAAATGAAGCTGTTACAGGTTAGCAAGCGCCTGCATCGACACTACGGCCTGACCACGCATATTGATGAGAGCCTGTATGACGCGCTGACCGCCGCCTGCCTGCTGCCGGACACCGGCGCGCGCAACGTCGACAGCCTGCTCAATCAGCAAATTCTGCCGGTGCTCAGTCAGCAACTGTTGACCCACATGGCCGCAAAACTGAAACCACAGTCATTACGCTTTAGCTGGAGTGAGGAAGAGGGGATCGGGCTGGAATTTGATGTGAAACAGGGAGTGGACGCATGAGTAATAATCCACCATTAAGATACAGCCATAACCACCACCTGCTGGCGGTGAAAGGATGTGAGTCCGCGCTCGACGTGCTGGCGTTTGAAGGCGATGAAGCCCTGAGCACGCCGTTCCGTTACCGTATTGAATTCACCAGCAGTGACCACGCTATCGCCAGAGAGGCGATGCTGATGAAGCCCGGTTCGCTGACGCTGCAGGCCCCGGTAGACCAGGGTTACGGCATTAAAGTGCAGCAGGCCGTGCGCACCATTCAGGGCGTGGTGACCGGTTTTGAACGCCTCAGCACGTCAAAAGATGAAACCCGCTACGCCCTGACGCTCCGGCCACGTCTGGCACTGCTCGACCGCTCGCACCAGAACGCCATTTACCAGGACATGTCGGTTCCGCAAATCGTGGAAAAAATCCTGCGCGAGCGCCACGGTATGCGCGGTCAGGATTTTCTGTTCTCGCTGTCAAAAGAATACCCGCGCCGTGAACAGGTGATGCAGTACGGTGAGGACGACCTGCACTTTATCACTCGCCTGCTGGGTGAGGTCGGCATCTGGTTTCGCTTCACCACCGACACGCGCCTCAACATTGACGTGGTGGAGTTTTACGACAGCCAGCAGGGGTATGAAAAAGGTCTGACGCTGCCGTCGGTACCGCCGTCAGGCCAGCACTCGCATGGCGTGGATTCGGTGTGGGGGATGGAGAGCCATCACAACGTGGTGCAGAAGCAGGTCAGCACCCGGGACTACAACTACCGTCAGGCCACGCAGGACATGAACACCCTGGTGGATGCGACCCGCGGGGATGTCACCACGTACGGTGATGCCTATCACTGGGCGGATAACTACCTGACGCCGGGCAGCACCTATGACCGCAACCCGGCCCCGGAGTCCGGGGCGTTTTATGCCCGCCTTCGTCACGAACGCTACCTGAATGGTCAGACCCGGGCGCAGGGCATCACCAGCTGTCCGACCCTCTCGCCGGGTCAGGTACTGAAAGTCACCGGCGGGTATGAAGTGGCCGACGTGTTTGCGCAGGGCGTGGTCATCACGGCGATGCACACGTATGCTCGCCGTGATAAGGACTTTGCGGTTGATTTTGACGGCATTCCGGACAGCACCGATTTTGGTTTCCGCCCGGAACCTGGCTCACGCCCGGTGATGGCTGGCACCTTACCGGCCCGCGTCACCAGCACCACCGAAAATGACACCTACGGGCATATCGATAAAGACGGTCGTTACCGCGTCAACATGCTGTTTGACCGTGATAACTGGGAAACCGGGTTCGAGAGCCTGTGGGTACGCCAGTCGCGCCCGTACGCCGGCGACACCTACGGCCTGCACCTGCCGCTGCTGGCGGGCACCGAAGTGGCGATTGGCTTTGAGGACGGTAACCCGGACCGGCCGTACATTGCCGGCGTGCTGCACGACTCGGCGCACGGCGACCACGTTACCATCCGCAACTACAAACGTAACGTCCTGCGTACCCCGGCGAACAACAAAATCCGCCTCGATGACGAGCGCGGAAAAGAGCATATCAAGGTCAGCACGGAGTACGGCGGGAAGAGCCAGCTGAACCTCGGCCACCTGGTCGACAGCGAGAAACAGCAGCGCGGTGAGGGGTTTGAGCTCAGAACGGACAGCTGGGGAGCCATCCGGGCACAGAAAGGGATGTTCATCAGCGCTGATGGCCAGACGAAAGCACAGGGCCAGGTTCTGGAGATGCAGCCAGCGGTCAGCAATCTGGGTGATGCCCGGGAGCAGATGACGTCCATCTCCGATGATGCGCAGAAGGCGACCGCAAACCCGGCCGATCTCCAGGCGCAAATCAAGCTGCTGGAACAGCAACTGACGGATCTCAAAAAATCAGTGCTGCTGCTCAGCGCGCCGGATGGAATGGCACTGACCAGCGGACAGCATCTGCAGGTATCTGCCGGGCAGAACCTGATAGCCACTGCCGGAAAAAATGCAGACGTCAGCGTGGTGAAAAATCTGTTCATCGGGGTGGGCAATGCCCTGAGCGTGTTTGTTCGTAAGCTGGGGATCAAGCTCATCGCGAACCAGGGGCCGGTGCAGGTACAGGCCCAGAACGATCTGATGGCATTGCTGGCACGAAAAGAAATCAGCATCGTCAGCACGGAAGATGAAATCAAAATCATCGCGAAGAAGAAGCTGACGGTAAACGGTGGGGGGAGTTACATAACTCTGGATGTCAATGCTATTGAATCAGCCACTATGGGAGATTTCAGGACAAGAGCAGGGCATTACGCGAGACAGACGAGAGCGCAGCATAAGCCTGTTATTTCACCTTTAGCCAATGCTATAGATGATGGCAGCCATAATATTCGTTATTTGTGTGTAGATGATAATGGAGTACCGATGCTTAATACCCCATACAAGGCATTTCTGGCTGATGGTTCAGTAATAGAGGGTGTTAGTGATGGTGAGGGGTATACGAAGTTGTTTACGTCTGCACAGACTCAGGATGTTCTGCTACATATGATGCCGGAGGCTATTAATGCCTAAGTATAATATTTATACAAAAATTGAATCGAATGTTTCAGCAGTCGACCTTTTTTATGATCTCAATGTGTATAGAACTGATGCCAATAATAAAAAACATATGCTACTGTCAGTGGCGCAACAACCAGTAACCCCAAATTATCAAACTCAGTCCCATGAAACGAATGAAACTGAGGATGATCTGTCTGTAATCTACATTATGGAAATGAACTTGTATCGCAAGCACGGCGGTAAGTTGGTTTCTGTGCTTTCATCGCCTGCGAAAAAAATGTACACACTTGGTGAAATGGCATCAGGGCAAGCGTACTCTAAAAATAAACGCGAAAACGTCTGCTATTTTGAGACTAAAGCGCAGACAAAGCCGGTTAATGATAACGAAGATGACAATATCCATAGCGTACAGATAACTTGTCTGGAAAGAGCATTTATAGCAAAAGAACATCCTATCGGTAGTGCTGATGATCCATTCGATAGAAAAAAGATCGAGAGCCAGATTGCATCAAGAATGAATTATGTCAGTTATCCTAATCAAGGGGGGACTAGCTTGTGCGGACCTGCATCATTTTTTTATTGTCTGCAGATGGATAGGCCGGATGTTTATAAACAAGCAGCTATTGAACTTTGGTTGCATGGGAAAACAAAAATAAGCGCATTGGAGATCTTGCCAGGAGACGGATGTAGGCATCCCAAAGGTAGTTTTTATGATGATTACGGTAGAGAGACAGTATCAGGCCTGGACTGGATTACATTGGCTAGCTTGAGGGATTCTGAAAATTCACTAATGAGTTATGATGAAGTGAATGATCAGGTCGCAGGAATAACTATGTGGGGGAAATTGAGTGAATGGTTTGAGAAAGCAGGATATGAGAAAATATTCGACAATATAAGTCTCTCGCATTCAAATCTAAAAGATATTATAAATATGAATAACTTTATTGGCAAAGGATATAAAGTTGTAAGCTTAATCTCTGCTGGCATGCTATCGGATTTTCCTGGTGATAGCTCATCAAAGAATCATTGGATAGTTTGGACTGAACAAGTGAAGTGCAGTAATGGAGTAGTTATATCTGAACGCACCTCCAGTGAAGATGTTGTGGATTTAAATCTATTCTCGTGGGGGACTGTTGGAAGTCAGCTGAAGAATAACATTAGTTTGGATTCTTTTATAAAACATACATTTGGAGGGTTGGTTTTTAGACCAATTAAATAATATATGCTTTATAAAATGGTTATATGTTCCATTATTTTATTGAGTGCATCATGCTCTTCATCTCATGTTGATTATAATCCACCTGGAGATTCCTTGCCGAATGGAAAAGTCGGTGTGATTTATAAACAAGAGATTACTATCGGAGCTGGTCTAGAGGATAATCCAGCATTTCTGACTGATAAAAATGCAAGCGTAAATATCTATCCCTCTGATATAGGATTGTATGTAGTAACTACAAATAAAAGAAAAGATGGATTGCCTATATACAATCATATTATTATTACTGGGGTGCCATTAAAATCAGGTGAGGTGAAGGTTTCTATATCTGGCTATACTTATGGCTCTATGTACACGAAAACTAGTAGAATTGATAAAACCTATTCATTAGAGATTAAATAAATTCAAGACCAGCTCGATCGATTAGTGATGTTTTAATTGAACTGAAGCTTTTTTCTTGGGATGAAGTTAAAGATAATTCTCTTCTAGTATCATTAACATTAGGTGAATTTCTAAGCCATACTTTTGGGGGAATGGTATTTAAAAAAATACCATAATCAAAAATGAATCATTGCCTAACAGCTTTTGTAATTTCTTTGTTTTTGACTGGGTGTAGCAATCACCTTAGATTTGAACCCAACAAGTTGCCAGATGGATATATAGGTCAGGAGTATTATGTCCCAATCACCATCTCTGGAGGTACAGGACCGGTTGTTGATTTAAGTTATGAAATTCATCCATCAGATTCTGGACTGAAACTGGTGTTCGCTGAAAAAAATATTACACCAAACATATATATGATAATTTTACTATAGAAGGAAAGCCTAAGTTACAAGGAATTGTAACCATCAATATTAGGGGGGTTGTTGCTAGTGCTGGGCAGTATTTTCAAAAAAAATATGAGATTAATGTTCAGAAATAAACTAATAATAAGATCTTACCTTGTATATTAAACAATTTTAAAGAGTCATGATCTTTCTTCATGAGCGCTAAAAGATCAGTCGGTGACTAACTCACTTAATGCATGTCTGGTCTTTCAGAACATAATTTCTCTGCCGATGTGAAGGAATACAATGAGCAACAATCCTCCGTTAAGATTCAGTCATAACCACCACCTGCTTTCGGTGAAGGGCTGTGACGCAGAGTCCGATGTGCTGGCGTTTGAAGGTGATGAAGCCCTGAGCACGCCTTTCAGCTACCGTATTGAGTTCACCAGCGGTAACCACGCCATCAGCAGGGAGATGATGCTGATGAAGCCCGGCTCGCTGACGCTGCAGGCCCCGGTTGACCAGGGTTACGGCATCAAAGTCCAGCAGCCGGTGCGGGTGATTCAGGGGGTGGTGACCGGTTTTGAGCGCCTGGGCACGTCAAAAGACGAAACGCATTACGCCCTGACCCTCCAGCCACGCCTGGCGCTGCTTGACCGTTCGCACCAGAACGCCATTTATCAGGACATGGCTGTCCCGCAAATCGTGGAAAAAATCCTGCGCGAGCGCCACGGCATGCGCGGCCAGGATTTTCTGTTCTCGCTGTCAAAAGAGTACCCGCGCCGCGAGCAGGTGATGCAGTACGGTGAGAACGACCTGCACTTTATCACCCGCCTGCTGGGCGAGGTCGGTATCTGGTTCCGCTTTACCACCGACACACGGCTGAACATCGACGTGGTGGAGTTTTACGACAGCCAGCAGGGGTATGAGAACGGTCTGACGCTGCCGTCGGTGCCGCCGTCAGGGCAGCACTCGAAGGGTGTGGACTCGGTGTGGGAGATGGAGAGCCACCATAACGTGGTGCAGAAGCAGGTCAGCACCCGGGACTACAACTACCGTCAGGCCACGGAGGACATGAATACCCTGGTGGATGCGACCCGCGGGGATGCCACCACGTATGGTGATGCCTATCACTGGGCGGATAACTACCTGACCGCGGGGAATTCCCACGACCGCAACCCGGCGCCGGAGTCCGGGGCGTTTTATGCCCGCATCCGTCATGAGCGCTACCTGAATGGCCAGACGCAGACCCGGGCCGTCACCAGCTGTCCGACGCTCTCTCCGGGGATGCGGCTGAAAGTCACCGGCGGGTATGAAGTGGCGGACGTGTTTGCGCAGGGGGTGGTCGTCACGGCAATGCACAGCCATGCGCGGCGTGATAAGGACTTCGGCGTCAGGTTTGACGGTATCCCGGACAGCCCGGATTTCAGCTTCCGCCCGGAGCCTGGCTCGCGCCCGGTGATGGCCGGCACCTTACCGGCACGCATCACCAGTACCACCGAAAATGACACCTACGGGCATATCGATAAGGACGGGCGCTACCGCGTCAACATGCTGTTTGACCGGGATAACTGGGAAACCGGATTCGAAAGCCTGTGGGTGCGCCAGTCCCGCCCGTACGCAGGAGATACCTACGGCCTGCACCTGCCGCTGCTGGCGGGAACCGAAGTGGCGATTGGTTTTGAGGACGGCAACCCGGACCGGCCGTACATTGCCGGCGTGCTGCACGACTCGGCGCACGGCGACCACGTCACCATCCGCAACTACAAACGTAACGTCCTGCGCACCCCGGCGAATAACAAAATCCGCCTGGATGATGAGCGCGGGAAAGAGCATATCAAGGTCAGCACGGAGTACGGCGGCAAGAGCCAGCTGAACCTCGGGCATCTGGTCGACAGCGAGAAACAGCAGCGCGGTGAGGGTTTTGAGCTCAGGACGGACAGCTGGGGGGCCATCCGGGCACAGAAAGGGATTTTTATCAGCGCTGACGGGCAGATGAAGGCGCAGGGTCAGGTGCTGGAGATGCAGCCGGCAGTCAGCAACCTCGGCGATGCACGGGAGCAGATGACATCCATCTCAGATGATGCACAGAAGGCGACCGCAAACCCGGCCGATCTGCAGGCGCAGATTCAGCTGCTGGAACAGCAACTGACGGACCTTAAAAAGTCGGTGCTGTTGATGAGCGCACCGGAGGGGATGGCGCTGACCAGCGGACAGCACCTGCATGTATCGGCCGGTCAGAACCTGATTGCCACCGCCGGAAAAAATGCAGACGTCAGCGTGGTGAAAAATCTGTTTATCGGGGTGGGCAATGCCCTGAGCGTTTTTGTGCGTAAGCTGGGCATAAAGCTGATAGCAAACCAGGGACCGGTACAGGTACAGGCGCAGAACGATCTGATGGCATTGCTGGCACGAAAAGAAATCAGCATCGTAAGCACGGAAGATGAAATAAAAATCATCGCGAAGAAGAAGCTGACTCTGAATGGTGGTGGGAGCTATATCAGGATTGATGCAAGTGCGATTGAATCTGCTACTGCAGGTGAATATCGTACGAAAGCAGGACATTATGGGCGTAAGGCAAGCGCATCAGAAAAGGTCACGCTGCCTGTCTTTCCTGTAATGGAACCTGGCGAACAAAGCTTGCGTTTTGCTTTCCCTGGCGCCGATAGTGTCAGCCAAAGTATGGACTGGATGACAAATCAGCCATACAACATTACTGACAGCAATGGGAAAATCCTGTCGACCGGCACGGTAGACAGTTCAGGTCGCTTCCCAAAAATAGTGCTGCCTGAAAGCGATACATTAAACTTAATCATAGGGCGAGAGACTTGGCTCAAAGAAGAGCTTCCAACATCAGTCGAAGAGGCTGAGGTAGATAGTGCGGAAGATATAGAATCACTGGAGTCTGATACCGATTCGGATGATACCGAGGCAGCAGAAGATCATACTTCTGCGCTAACAGAATCAATGATCGCAAAACTATTAAATTTAACTACGACAGGGTGATCTATGTTAAAGGAAATTTGGAAGTCTATTTTTTGCTTTATGATCGTGCTTTCTAGCTTTAGTGCATCTGCTACTTGCTTAAAGGAAGGGGATAAAGTAAGTCTGACAGGAGTTGTTAGCGAAAAATTATACTACGGCCCTCCTGGCTGGGGGGAGGATAAAGCGAATGATGAGAAGCTACATGAGTGGATATTGCATTTAAAACAGCCACTCACGTGTGTAACAGACGCAGATACTGACAACCAAAACTGGAATCAGGACGTTCAGTTGATAATGCGTGATAGTAATGACTATAAAGCAAATAAAAGACTTCTAGGAAAAAGTGTCAGTATTGATGGCGTAATATTTCTTGCAGAGACCGGATATCACATGACGCCTGTTTTATTAGATGATGCCAAGTTTGAAGTTGCAGGCAAATAGCAGAGAGGATTAATTAAAATGCGCTTTATAAATGCTATTTATCATGCATCGACAAAAACGGTAGAATATGAGTCATCAAATGGCACAAGATTGTTAAAAACTGGGGGCTCACTGAATTGGCGATTCAATAACCCAGGAAACCTTATTTCGGTAAAAAATCAGAAAGGAAAAATCGGTATTGGAGTTGTCTACAATCCAGACAAACATTCATTCGCAATATTTTCTAGCATAGAAGCTGGTGATAATGCCAAACGATCTCTGCTCAAAAGAAAATATAAGGATTTTACTATTCCAGAAATGATGAAAAAATATGCTCCGGGGAATGATGGTAATAACCCTGAAGCTTATGCCAATTTTATCATGTCTGAAAGTGGGGTCGCTCAGGGGGAGAAAGTAGGAGAACTTGACGATTCAAAATTCAGTAAGGTAATCAAGGCAATTAGCAAAAAGGAAGGTGGCTTGAAGCCGGGCACCGAAAAATGGGTGTATGTGACAAATGTGACTGTTTCAGACGGCTCCCGCCCAGTTGCTGATGTGCCATTTAAAGTGACGCTCGGAAGCACTAGCTACGAGTGGAAAACAGACGCTTACGGCAAGCTCAAGACAATCATTCATACGAAACAAGGAATGGCTATTGTCGTCAAATATACTAATTCTGCTGGAAAAGAGGATGTTGTTTATTCAGCAGTTGCTGGGGATGAAACGAAGAATATACTGCTCACGCGAAATTTTTCTCAATTCTCTGCAAAAACTCTTGCCGATACTCCCAAAGTTCCACGTGCGAAGAGTACTCAAAAACCGATTGAGTATACAGTCATGTCAGGCGACACTCTCTCGAAAATTGCCGAACGTTATAAGACAAGCACTGATGAGATTGCCAAAAACAATAATATAAAAGATGTGAGTAAGATCTTCCCTGGCCAGCATTTGACTATATATGGTGTCAATGCTAATGGGCCTTCGAACTATACCGTTGTTCCAGGGGACACGTTGGTGAAGATCGCAGAAAAAAATGGTGTGTATGTTGATGATATTGCGCGGCAGAATAATATATCAGATCCTAATAAAATATACCCGGGACAATCAATTTCTATAGACAAAAGTGGCAATGTTACGTCTGGTCAAACTGAAAAGCCAGTTGCAAATCCGATAGCCTCAAAACCAGCTATTAAAAAACCTGAAAAAAATAGTATAAACAATGAAAATAAAAAAACACTTGATTCAGTTGGAGGGAAAAATTCTGGTAATCCGATTGCGTTACTACCTCATGATCAGAGAGAGGCTCCGTGGATGGCGGTTGCATTCGAGGAGGGAGAGACTCGATGGAAATGGGGGCGTGTAAAGGAAGGCGATGGCGGAATAAACTACCATAAGAAGACTGGCATTAATATGTCTTCCATGGTTGGTAATTCTAATCCGTGGTGTGCTTCTTTTATAAATTATTGCCTTAAAGAGTCAGGGTATTCGACATCTGGTAGCGCCAGTTCTCAATCTTTCTCGAAAAACAAAAATTTTATAAAAATATCTCAACCTATATACGGTGCAATAGTTGTTTTGCGGAAAAAAGGATCTTGGACAGGGCACGTTGCTTTTATATACTGTTTTTTTGAAGATGGTGAAATAGGTGTGCTTGGCGGAAATCAGGGAGATAGTGTTACTATAAATCCATTGTATCAAGTTTATATAAATGGGCGGTTACATTATGAATTGATAGGGTTCTATGTACCTAAGCCATATTATGCTTATGCACAAAAAACAATAAGTTCAGGTTTGAGGAAAACAACAATGTCTAATATTGCAGAGTTGCGTGAAAGCCTTGGAGCCAATCTACCCTCGAATGAAGATGAAAGAACAAGGTGATAAATAAAAAATTTAATACTGGAGGTAATATGAAGTATCATTATGTTTTAGCGTTGTCACTTTGTTACAGTTCCTCTGTACTGGCAGTAGAGTGTATGGATAAATCAAATATAGATTCTCTAAGAGAAATTTTCAAAACAAATAACAAGAAATTGTTGATTGAAATGGCTTCAAAAGAAGTGAAGCGATATATTGAAAGTGACTTACTTATCAAAAATAAATACAGTACACTTGTTAATGTATCTGAGGTTTACTATGGTTGGGGAGTGGACAAAAAGTCTAAGTATCCTGTTAACACATCGGCAGTTTTCCCAAATGAAAAAGTGTGTGTATGGAATGTATCTTTTGCACTACCGGAGTCTATGAGAAAAAAATGTGATGATGATGGTGCCTATGGGTATTTTATTGAATTTAAGAAAGTTAATGGGGAAACAGTTCTATATAAGTTTACCTCTTTGTTTGACTCACTTCCTGACGGAACTTTAGCTTGCAAAACTGCAAATAAGTTTATGCTACAAAAATAGCTTGTGAGTTTTGAAGTTCGCATCTCATTTTAAATAAAGGGTATTATTGATGAATTGTTATTCGGCACTTTTGCTGCTGTTTAGGTTGAGTTGCATATTATTTTTGTACCCAGTGAGCTCTACTTTTGCTAAAGATCTAACCCCTAAAGTAAGGTGGAAAGACAATTCTGGTGAGCATTTACTGGTGATAAAAAAGGAGATTAACCAGAATAACATTGGAGAACATTTGTCAGTAAAACAGGTGACGAAGGGAAAGGATGATTGGATTCTAAATGATTATGTTAATGACTGTGAAGTGGATATTAATCTGAATTTGATAAAAGAATCAATTGAAGTAAACAATAGTTTTGCCGATGGCGAAGGCACTGTTTTATTTGCTTATAAAATTGGATGTATTGGTGGGATAGACCCAGTTACTGTAAAGTATTTCGCGTATAAAAATGGAGTAAAATATTCCCTACGAGGGGAAGAGCATATCATAGTTGAAAACGGTGGGTATGGTGGAGAAAGCCCTCCGGTTCCAGATTACAATCTAAAAAACGATAAGCAACTGCTAAATTACATGCTGAAGAAATGGAGGTCTATTTCAACGACCAAATTAAATTGACGTGTTTATCGTTCATTAAAATAATGAACCTTTTTTGATTGTGACCTTTCACGTGGTTTTAAGTAAATTATTCCCTCACCTCATATTTACCCAAAGCCAATTTAGTTAATCTGTAATATGAGAGAATGAATGTTATATACACTTAAACATTTGCCAGAATGCTACCCCAGACCTAAGCCTCTGAAATTTTCTCGTTGGATTATTGCTCTAATTGCCATGCTTTCGGTCAGTGTTATATTAATGCGTATATTTGGGCGTTATGTTGAAAACCTGTATTTTTGGAAAATTGCTTTAGGTGTGCCTATCGTTTTGTGGAGTGTTCCGTTTGCTTCTTGTCTGCTTCTGTGGGCATTGCAGGATAGCAAAGCAAATGCTTTCGACAAACAACGAGAACAATGGATTCTTCGCGAAACCCGTAAGGCACGTCGTGCACTGCAGGTGCTGAATGCAACATTCATTACCGGCCACTCATCAGTTGCTCAGAAAGATACAGCTATTGCGATGCAAAATAACGATAGCATTATTGTTTCGCAGGTCGACCGGGATGGTAATGAAAGCTCCAGGATGAGCCAAATTTCTTCTAGCCCGCAGGACTCGCTAAAATTTGTGATAACGAATATTTTTTCGAAGTTGATTGCTGGCATTCCTTTCGCACATATCCCTGACAAAGTACCACTGGTCATATTTTTTGATGTAACAACATCGCTGCCTCTGGAGAGTATTCGCCATTACTGGGATGAAACCTGGCAAAATAGCAATATTACTCTTCCTGTTGAATATGGTGAGGGGAGTGGGCTCAGTGTAATCGACCGTTGGTTGAATGAACGTATTAAAGATAAAGCAATGCTATTGATTGTGGGTCTCCAGTTAAAGCCTGCCGAATCTGACAACACAGCTGAAGCCGGTGTAGCACTACTTCTTGGCAACCGCCTGACGCAGGAGGCTCTCGAACCTCTCGCGCTGCTGCATCGGCCAGATGCTGCTCCAACCGGTGAGCTGAGGGAGGGGATGAACATGGCTGCCTATAACGCCCCGCTCAGAGAAAATATCGTGAAAAATATGTGGCTTGCCGGGCTGACGGGTGAGCAGCGTGCAGAAGTTATCGCGTGCCAGAATGCGCACCCTGCGCAATCTGTAGAGGACGAAGCCGTCATTTCGCTCGATACATCTATGGGACATGCCGGTGCCGCGGCCCCCTGGCTGGCTATCGCTGCCGCCACCGAAATTGCCCGACAAACTCAGTTACCACAGATGATTATCTGCGGTGATACCACACAGAATGTGCTGTGGAGCACGCTCATTACCCCGATTGCTTCCCGACAGGAGATGGATCCGTGAAGCTACCCTTAGCACCGAAGACTACGGAAGGCCGCTATCTTGCTGTCGCATTGATTTTCTTTTTGCTGTTGGCCGTTATGACGTTCATGGTCTGGAAGCACCCGGATATAGCCGGGATTGAAGACGGAAGTCAGCAGCAAATTCACTGGCTCATCGCCGGCGGATGTATTTCAGGATCTGCCCTTATCGTATCCGTAGTGCTTCTGGCGGCAGTTCGTAGTGCCGGTAAGCAGGAGTTTAATGCGCTTGTCGACAATACCAACGGTGATGATGAGAAAAAGAAACGGGAAAATGATAAAGCGCCTGTTCACCCTGCAGTGGCCATGTGTAACAAGATTCGGGGACATCTTCGCTCCCGTGTTGGCCTTTACTGGCGTCGTAAAACCCGTCTGCTGTTAATCACTGGCGATGAGGAAGCAATCGAACTGCTGGTACCTGGCCTGCAGGAAAACCAGTGGCTTGAAGGTAACCGTACCGTTCTGATTTACGGCGGCAGTCTGACTGCTGAGCCTGATAAAGAAAAATACGCCGCGCTGCGTAAACTGCGTCGCGGGCGCCCACTGGACGGTATTGTCCGCGTCATGCCGCAGTCGCTTAACCTGACCCCACAAATCAGCGACAACGATTTACGCGGGCTGGAAAAGCTCAGCGAGCTGCTGCATTACTCAGCCCCGGTCTGGCTGTGGCAGCTGTGCGACAGCGCCTGGCCGCAGGCGACGCGCCCTGAGCAGGCGGTGGGGGCCAGCTTCCCGCCACGCGCCAGGGAAGACGATATTACCCGCCAGCTTGAACTGATGCTGCCGGCCCTGCGGGCGCAGGGGGTGAGCCAGGTCGCTGAGAACACCCGCCATGACTTCCTGCTGCGCCTTGGCCAGTACCTCAGTGACGGCGGTATCGCCCGCCGGGCCCGGCAACTGGCGCCGTGGCTGTATAGCTCACAGCAGCGCATTCCGCTGCGTGGCCTGATGTTCAGCCTGCCGGACAATAAACACGCCGGTGCGTCACAGGAAAAAGACGAATATGTCCCGGAATCACAGCGCCATGCCCTGACTCTGCCGGTGATCTGGCAGGGGATTGTTGATGACTGTACCCGCGTGCGCGGTCGCCGGGTCGGTATGGCGTGGGAGCAGACGCTCGCCTGGACGCTGATGACTATCACCGGGGTCTGGGGAGCCGGGCTGTTGCTCTCTTTTGCCCTGAACTACAGTCAGATTTCCTCTGTGGCAGGTCAGGCCCGCAATCTGGTGGAGCATCCCTCGGTATCGGATTATCAGCTGACGGCCCTGCATACCCTGCGTAATGAAGCCGGTCGCCTGCAGCATCATATTCAGGACGGTGCGCCCTGGTATCAGCGCTTTGGTCTGGACCATAACCAGCAGCTGTTCGACGCGATGCTGCCCTGGTACGGCGTGGCGAACAACCGTCTGATACGCGACCCGGCAAATGAAGCGCTTAAGCAGAAGCTCACCGCGCTGACAAATTCTGCCCCCAACAGCGACCAGCGTGCACAGCTGGCGAAGCCAGGTTATGACCAGCTGAAAGCCTGGCTGATGATGGCCCGTCCGGATAAAGTCGATGGCGCATTTTATGCACAGACCCTGAAAGCCGTGCAGCCCACGCGGATGGGGATTTCAACCGGCCTGTGGCAAAGCCTGGTGCCGGATTTGTGGGCTTTTTATATCGCCGAGCTGCCCGCGCAGCCACAGTGGAAAATCACACCGGATGCGCAGCTGGTGAGCCAGAGTCGCCAGGTGCTGCTGCAGCAAATCGGGCGTCGTAACGCTGAAAGCACCCTGTATGAAAATATGCTCAAGTCAGTGCGTCGTAACTTCGCCGATGTTTCCCTGGAGGACATGACCAGCGGTACCGATGCGCGTCGACTTTTTACTACCGAGGTGGTCGTGCCGGGCATGTTCACCCGCCAGGCCTGGGAAGGGGGCATTCAGCAGGCTATCGAAAAGGCTGCAAATTCCCGCCGGGATGAAATCGACTGGGTGCTGAGCGATTCCCGTAAAGCCGTATCGGCAGATCTGTCGCCGGAAGCGCTCAAAGCACGTCTGACAGAGCGTTATTTCATTGACTTTGCCGGCAGCTGGTTGAATTTCCTCAACAGTCTGCACTGGAACCCGGCAAACAATATTGCGGACGTTACCGACCAGCTGACGCTGATGAGCGATGTCCGCCAGTCGCCACTGATTGCCCTGATGAACACCCTCGCCTGGCAGGGGCAAACCGGCCAGCAAAACGAAGGCCTTTCGGATTCCATCATCAAATCGGCTAAAGACCTGGTCGGCGGACAGGATAAACCGGCGATTGACCAGTCTGCGTCAGGCCCACAGGGGCCGCTCGATGAAACCTTTGGCCCGTTGCTACAGCTTCTGGGTAAAAACAAAGGTGGTAATGTCATGTCGGCGGACAACACCCTGAGTCTGCAGACGTATCTGACCCGTATCACCCGCGTGCGTCTGCGACTGCAGCAGGTGGCCAGCGCTTCTGACCCGCAGGCAATGATGCAGACCCTGGCGCAGACCGTATTCCAGGGCAAAAGCGTGGACCTCACCGACACTCAGCAATACGGTAGCCTGATTTCGGCAAGTCTTGGTGAGGAGTGGAGCGGATTTGGCAGCACAATGTTTGTGCAGCCGCTGACCCAGGCCTGGGAGACCGTACTTCAGCCGTCGGCAGCCAGTCTGAATGACAAATGGAGCCGCTCGGTTGTCGCGAACTGGCAAACTGCCTTTGACGGCCGTTTCCCGTTTGCTGCCAGCAAAAGCGATGCCTCTTTACCGATGCTGGCTGAATTTGTCCGTAAGGACAGTGGACGGATAGAGCGCTTCTTGTCGACAGAGCTCAACGGTGTGTTGCACAAAGAGGGCAGCCAGTGGGTACCGGATAAGGTCAACAGCCAGGGACTGAACTTTAACCCGGCCTTCCTGCGGGCCATTAACCAGCTGAGCCAGCTGTCAGACATCCTGTTCACCGATGGTAGTCAGGGCATCAGCTTTGAGCTGCAGGCGCGTCCTGTGCCACAGGTGGTGGAGACGCAGCTAACCATTGATGGACAAAAGCTGCACTACTTCAACCAGATGGCCGACTGGCAAAGCTTCCGCTGGCCGGGAGAGACTTACAAACCGGGAACGATGCTGACATGGACCACGGTCAACGCCAGTGCGCGTCTGTTCGGGGATTACAGCGGGACCTGGGGCTTTATCCGCTGGCTGGACTTGAGCAAGCGTCAGCAGCTGGACCGCAGCCAGTGGATGATGAGCTTTACTGCACCGGATGGTCGCACCCTGCAGTGGGTGCTGCGCTCACAACTCGGAAAAGGCCCGCTGGCGCTGTTGGATCTGCGTGGTTTCACGCTGCCGGATCACATATTCAGTGTCGACAGCGCGGCCACCGCTCAGGCGCTGATGGCTAATACGGAAAACAATGACATGGAGGGCGTCGAATAATGAGCACATTGCAGAATTTGGTTATCGCCTGTCAGGCTGACGATGCTCAGCTGCGTGAACAGGCGCAGACGCGCACGGATAACTGGCAGCCCTGGCTTGCTCCGGTAAGCGTAGCCAGTCCGACCGGGGAAGACCCGGGATATGACGATGATTTTCAGCGTATCCGCGAAGAGGTTAATAAGCTCTCCGGAATTGATACCGAACTGATATGCACGCTTGCTGAAAAGTTACTGACCACCACAGCCAAAGACATCCGTATTGCGACCTATTACTGCTGGGCGCGACTGCACCAGGATGGCGAAGCCGGCTTTGCCGAAGGGCTTGAACTGCTTGCCGGATTATTGCAGCGCTACGGCATGCAGCTTCACCCGCAGCGGGACCGAAGCCGCAAGGCTGCACTGGAATGGCTTGCCGGTAGCCGTGTCCTGGACAGTCTGTCACTGTTTCCGGAGGTCATCCGCGAGGATGCACAGCGTACCGCCGGGGCCTTGCTGCTCATCAGTACCCGTCTGGAGACCGAGCCGGAAGCATCGCGGCCAGAGCTGAATGCCCTGTACAGCGGGCTGGAGTCTCGCCTGATGAAGGCCGGGGGTGTGGATGCCGTGGTACCGCAGAACGCAGGGAATAAGGCGCAGTCACAGCCCTTTACGCATGCGACCGAGTCAGATGCGCCGGTTCTGAACCGCATCACCTCCGGTCAGGATTTGCTGGCCCAGGCCCGTACCCTGACGGGATATCTGCGCGAGCAGCCTGATGGCTGGCTAGCCGCACACCGGCTGATGAAAAGCTTGCGCCATGACACGCTGAGAGCGATCCCTGCACCGGATGCCGAAGGGAAAACACGTATCGAACCACCGCGGGCTGACCAGCGGGCCATGCTTAAACGGTTGTACCTGCAACAGAGCTGGCTGGAGATACTGGAGCAGGCGGACAGCACCTTCTCGCGTGGTGCTAATCACCTCTGGCTGGATTTGCAGTGGTATATCCACCAGGCTCTGGTGAAATTGGGGCACGATGTGCTGGCCGATATCATCATCGCCGATCTGAAAGGGCTGCTGAGCCGTCTCACAGGACTTGAAACGCTGGCCTTTAATGACGGAACGCCGTTTGCCGATGAGGTCACGCTCAACTGGATAAATCAGAGCGTGCTGGACGATTTGTCCAGCTGGCGGGATGAGTCGGTCAGTGCTGCTGGTAAGACAGATAACGATATCCTGCTCCTCGAGCCGGAAGCGCTGGATAAAGCGGACACTGACGGTCTGGATGCCACACTTCACTGGCTCCAGACCCATCCTGGTTGCGACTCTACAAAAGACAAATGGCTGCTGCGCCTGCTGATGGCCCGCATAGCCGAGCAAAAGGGTAAAAATGAGCTGGCCCTGCATCTGCTGGGTGAGCTCGATAGCGCCGCACGGTCAATCACCCTCACGCAGTGGACACCGACACTGCTGTTTGAAGTGAAATCTCGTCGCCTCAGACTGCTGCGCATGAAAGCCACACGCAGTGAAACCGATAAGTCACGCCTTCAGCCTGAGATGGACCAGCTTTTGGCCGGTCTGATTGCGCTCGACCCGGCAGGCAGTGCGGTGCTTTGTGGGTAACAGGACGGAATACAACTAAAAGGAAAACATATGCCAACAGAAGGTTTTTATCTGGTGCAGGGTGACAAAACGACCTGCGGCGGGAGAATTACCTCGGGCGCCGAGGATCACACTCTGTTTGATAAACTGGTTGCGCGTGAGCAGGACAGCGTGACCTGTGGAAAATATCCCGGGCTTTACAGGATAGCCGGTGGCATCGACAACGATACCATACACGGCAGGCGAATGGCCGGAACACTCGATAGCTACAGTACCTGTCCATGTAAGGCTAAGTTTATTCCGTCGATGATGAATGATACGTATGAGAAGAGTTCGGCTGGTGCAATTTCAGATGCAGGAGGAGCTGGAAAGACATCGTTTCTGGCTGGCTCACAGGCTGATACGATGTTTGCTCCGGGAATTGATTGTAGCCAGTCTGGTCAATATGACCTTGCGGGAGAGTGTATTGCAGAAACGAATGAACTGAGTGATGGCGTTTTCCTCTGGACAGAAACCCAAGGTGCAGGACATGCTTTCGTTTCAATACACTTTAAAAATATGATCTATGTGTTCACCTATGGACGATATGATCAGGAAGGATTTAGTCCTGTAGGTGAAGGCGTGTTGATTAAATATTCCAGCGAAAGAGCGGTAAGGTTTTAGGTAATGACTCCAACTTATTGATAGTGTTTTATGTTCAGATAATGCCCGATGACTTTGTCATGCAGCTCCACCGATTTTGAGAACGACAGCGACTTCCGTCCCAGCCTTGCCAG
>NZ_VDAF01000034.1:0-38162 GCF_019584525.1 Enterobacter sp. EC_50
TACGAGCGCTGAACAAAATGACGAAAGCAGGTATGCCTGAAAGCGTGCGTATTGCCTGAAAACACAACCCGCTACGGGGGAGACTTACCCGAAATCTGATTTATTCAACAAAGCCGGCTTGTACCTAAACATATACACATTTTTACTGAATTCAGGCGGATCGTCTCGGACGATTACTGGCACAAAAAAGCCCGCAGGGCTTGCGCCGTGCGGGCTTTCAGGACTTCATCAGTCGACTCTGGTGATCGCCGATGGAGAATTTTGGTGGGCTGGCGGAGTCTGAATAAATTTCTCAATGTATTAAATATAAAGGATTTTTCCGTATTCAACTTTCAGTTGTGTACCTAAACGTGTACCAATTATGAATTGTCATAGTAATACGATCCCTCTTTAGAAATGTGTCACCTTTTTCATGTGATCTTTTTTTAAACAATAAGCACAGAAAAAAAGTTTTTTTGCATTTAACTGTTCACACTGTTCACCTCGGTTGTTTCTCATTTTATATCATGTGGTTAGGTGGTGCTGAGTTGGTGAAGAGTGAACAGTCGACTCTTCATCTTTGTGATTTTTGTTCGTTCTGGATACGCCCGGCCAGGCGATACGCGGGGGGATAAAAAGTTTTTTTGGGTTTTATTGTTCACTCTGTTCACCTCTTGCTTTTTATCAATAATTTCATAGTGATACAGGGTGAATATACGGTGAAGGGTGAACAGTGGAGTGTTCACCTTATGATAATGGCCGGAAAGAAAAAGACCGGCTGTAGCCGGTCTGGAGTGGGTTATGTCGCTGCGGGTTCGTCGCATTTCGGCAGCCAGTCGCCGTAGCTTTCTTCTTTCAGCGACAGGTTAGTTTGTATCCCCTGCTTGGTGTGCCGCTTCTCATAATTCAGGCCGTACTCTTTCAGCATCATGGGCAGCCCCAGCCCGAACATTTTCAGGCTGAGCACGTTCCTGTAACCGTTAGCCTCCATATAGGCCAGATATGCGTGATAGAGATATTTACGGTAATTGCGCGGGACGATGCTGGCATTGCCCATAAACATCCCGTTGGTCTGCGGCAGCATTTCCAGATAGCCACAAAAATCAAACGTCGGCTCAGCATCACGCTTGATGCTGAGCGCCTCGTCGGAGTTCTGCTGCGACTGGAGCAGTGCGCGCGCGGTCATCGGGTCGCTGAATTTCTGCATAAGCTGGCGCACGATAACGGCCAGCTCGCGCGCAATTTTATCCCTGAGCTGCGGGTCGCGTTCTTCCGGGGCAATCTGCTCCGGGAAATGAATAATCACCCGTCGACGGGAGACGCCTCCGCTGCGGTCGGTGAAGCGCATCGGGTTGTTGTTCACGGCCAGAATGACCGCCGGAATATGCGTTGAATACGGGTTCTGGTATTTCGGGTCAACCGAGACCGCATCGCCGCCGGTGATGGCCTTGAGTCCTGCGCCGTCACCGCTCCATTTTTCCTGGTCTGGCAGACGTATCAGCGAGAAGCCAATCAGGGAGGCACGCTTGCGCGGGTCTTCCAGTGTGTCGATGTCGGCCGACGTGGCGTTATCCTCCCCGGCGAGCAGGGTCGCAATTTCGGCCAGAATACTTTTCCCACTCCCGCCGGGACCAGTGACTTCGAGAAAGAGCTGCCAGTCGTAGCGGTTCGCCAGCACCATAAACAGCGCGGCCAGAATCACGTCGCGCTTTTGTGGATTTTTACCGGCCGCCCGGTCGAGCCAGCGCCAGAAATTCGGCGCGTGGGTCTCCAGCATTTCGCCTTCCACCGGCGGGGTAAAATCCACGTCGCACAGCGTGCGCAGCCAGTGCGATTTGCTGTGTGGGCTGAACAGGCCGCTTTGGGTATCGAGTACCCCGTTGCGAAAACCAATCAGACGGCGTGCCGGTGCGACCTGCTGAGGAATAATCAGCTTCAGCGTCTCCACCACTGAGGTGATTCTCCCCGACGAGAACGGGGCGCGCAGGCGCTGGAAAAGCCCGGCTACGTCGCGTTCGAAACTGGACGGCTGAACGACTTTCCATATCCCTGCTTCATAGCGGGACAGGAGCTGGCCGCTCGCATCCACCGCCAGCGCTTCACCGTAATGCTCATGCACCCGCAGAGCCTTGTCACTGGCGCTCATGGCGGTAAATTCCGCCTCGCTCATGGTATCAAACGGACTTTGCATCGGTGGCCGGATGGCGTCATAAATCGCTTTTCGCGTGGCCTCCCAGCCATTCTGCATAAACGCATCATTCCAGTCACCAAACACCGGCGGCAGGGCAACAACACCCTCACAGGTTTCTGCGGCCGCTGCGGCTTTGTTCTGGCCGTCGCCGTTAAGGTCGCGGTCGGCGGCGAGCACAATCTGACAGGCCGGGTGTTTCTGACGGGCAAGGCTCGCCAGAGAAAGGAGGTTCACGGACGACAGTGCCACCATGACGGTTTCGCCGGTCAGGTGATGCACGGTGAGCGCGGTTGCATAGCCCTCCGCAATCCACAGGCGTTTTCCGGCCTGTTTTTTTCCTTCGATGGTGTGACACGCTCCTTTTACCTGACCGCCTTTCAGGGTGCGTTTGAGCCCCTCAGAACTGATAAGCTGAAGGTTAACCAGTGCGCCGGTATCGTCATATAGCGGGACAACCACATCACCGGCGCGGAACGTCAAGCCGCCGGTTTTATGCATGACCGACAGTACCGGACATTCCCGGTCAGGGAAGCCCTTGCGGGTCAGATAGGCGTTGCCACTGGCCGTGCGGGTTTTCTCCATCAGTCTGACGGCCAGCGCGGCGGCCGCTTTGCGGTCAGCCTCCGTTTCAGCCTCTGCGGCCGCAATCACTTCCGGGGCAATCGGCGGCAGGTTGCCGGTCACGGCGTTCACCTTCTCGGCAGCCTCTGATGCGGTTACGCCGAATACTTTCTCTACCAGCTTAAGCCCGTCACCCGCGCCGCACTGATTGCAGAGCCATGTCCCGCGTCCCTCTTTATCGTCAAAGCGGAAACGGTCAGAACCGCCGCACACCGGACAGGCCTGATGCCGGTTTTTCATGACCTTCACACCCAGCGCCGGGAGAATGCGTGGCCAGTGGCCGCACGCCTGTTTTACGGTTTCCGTTACGTTCATTTTCATCGTTATTTTCTCCCTCAGTGCACAACAGGCGATTGCATGTGACGGGCGCAGAGTTCATCCATCACGGCCAGCCCGAGAAAGGACAGTGAGGGCGCGGCTTTGAGTGGTCCGGCTCCCATTAAATCTTCCAGCAGTGCACAGGCAATCAGACGGCCTTTTTCCTCGCCGTGCTGGCGCAGGTAGAAGCCCTCCAGTTCGTCGGTAATGGCGCTTTCCAGCGCGTCGAGGGTGAGGTGCGGGTAGCGGTGCTGATGTTCGCATACTGTCAGCCATGCACATGCCACGGCGCGACGATACAGCGCGGCGCGTAATACGGGGGGTAATGGCTTTTTCATACGTTTCCCTCCCCGGTCAGCCAGCGCTGATTGCAGCGTTCGACCACGCCGTCGAGCTGGGCGGTCATAAGGTAAATCACGGAGGTGAGTTGCGACTGCTGCGCAGGGTCACGACAAACGGTGGCGCAGTCCTGCACCTGCATCAGCTCATTGACGAGCTGGCCGACATTGCGCATGTGCTCAAGGCATTCGAGGTCACGGGCGGTAATGGTGGTGTGTCTCATGCGCGCACCTCCGCAACCGGCAGACGGCCAGCAAACGAGAGGACGTAATCGCGAACGAGGGAACGACGTGCAGCGTGTTCATCACCGGCAACGGTGCGAAGCATACAAATGCGGGGCTTACGGTCTGCGCGACGAACGGCGGCAAACACAAAGACGAATTGAGGGTGTGACGGGGTGAGGATAGTAGCCATGATGGCAGCCTCCATTGAGTAGCGGTTACTGCTACCACCGGAAACGCCAATTTCACTGGTGGCAGCCCGAACGGGGTTGGCGTAACCGGCCTCAATGGATACCGGCCAGCCCGAAGGCTGCCCCGCCCGGACTACCATTATCTTGCTGGAACCATGGTGTATAAAAAGACACCACAGCCCGGAAAATGGGTGTGCCTGAGCTACGACGAAAAAAAAGACGCACGGCGCGTCTGGTGTCGCCATTGAGTTTCGCGGAACGCCAATTCCGGCTGTCGATTTTGCGACAGCGGGAAAACTATACCTGGAAACGGCGACAGGAAGCAAGCCAGAAAAAGGGTCTGTTTGCTGAACGGTCATCATCATGCGTCATAGCCCCGGTTACGTTCGGCAATGCGATCCGCCATCCATGCAGTGATTTCAGACTGCGCCCACGCCACGTTTTTGCCGCCTAGGCTGATTTGTTTCGGGAAAGCCTCGCGGCTGATGAGGTCGTAAATGGTTGACCGGGACAGGCCGCACAGATGCATCACTTCAGGCAGGCGGATAAAGCGCTCCTGAACGGCATCAGAAACCGGCATCAGTGGTGCGGCAGGGGCAGAAGACGGGGAAGAAAAAGCGGTGTGCATCGGGCTACCTCATAAAGTCCATACAGTGCCGGTCATGTCCGTCCGGCTTCGGGTAGCTCCTTATTATGTCTATATTTTTCCTCAGGTCATGTGAGATTTTCGGGGAAACAAACATTGACTTTTCGCTCTGGCAAACAAAGACAAACGCTGGCAAAGATATGCAAATCACTGCATTACAATGCAGCAATTTCGATTTCTTTTAGTTATACCTTTTTCATTTTTAATCGAAATAAAGTCTAAGTGGTATAGACAGAGCAAAACAGGAGGGTGAACAGTGGTGAACAGACGGTGAACAGTCAGACCTGCAACTGTTCACCCCTTATCTTACTGTATTATTTATATTTTTATTTAAGATGAACAGTGGTGAATAGTTATAAGTAAAAAAACAAACGATGAGTAAGGTTTTGCTGAGGCCTTTCTCTGGCCAGCCGGGTTTTGGGTGCTGTTTGTGCCAGAACTGCCACAACTGCAATGAATCGAGATGTTGTGTCATGAAGGGCAGAATCATTTCAGGTTGAACACACGGAGAGCCTGAACATGAAACCCGAAACAGTCATTACCGCCCTGCAGAATGTAGCCGCTCAACAGTCAGCAGAGAGCAGCCAGCGCATCACCGACAAGCTGAGCGCATTCACTGCGGCCAGAGACACGCACGCGGCCAGCATGCAGGAACTGAAAGAGATTGATACGTCCATTGAACGCTGTAAGCAGGAGCGGCAGACCGCCCTCAGTGAGAGTGCAGAGGCGGAGCAGGACTGGCGCAGTCGCTTCCGCACCCTGCGCGGCAATCTCACCCCTGAAATGAAAGCTGAGCACAGCAAGCGTATCGCCAGTCGCGAGCTGGCCGACGAGTTCACCGGCCTGATTGCGGAGCTGGAAACTGACCGGACACGCGCCATGCTGAATGCCTGCTCGACCGCCAGTAAATACCTGTCAGCGCATGATGATGCCTTTACCACTTATGCCGGTGCGGAATGGGCTCAGGCGGTCAACACGCTCCCCGCCGCGCTCATTCGTGCTTTCCTGCTGCGCATTCGTGCCCTCGAAATGAAGGGTGACAGCGCACCGCAGTCCGTGGCCATCGGCGAGCTGCGCGATGCGCTGAGCCGTCAGGGCAGCCTGTATCAGTTCGATATGAAGCAGGAGCCGGTATTGTCCGTGACGGGTATGCACCGGCCACAGATTACCGGTGTGGATATGGAGCTGTTACGCAGCCCGGCGAAGAGAATGATGCTCGCCAGAAAGCTGTCTGAAAATGACGGCACTAAGGTCGAGGCATAAGTATGTTTCACTGTCCGTTCTGCAAAACCAGCGCACACGCCCGCACCAGTCGTTATCTGTCAGAGAACGTTAAACAGCGCTATCACCAGTGCGTGAATATCGAGTGCTCGGCAACTTTCCGCACGCTTGAATCCGTTGACGGGATTATCTGTTCGCCGCCGACAGAGCCGGTCATTCCTGCATCCGAACCGGCAGCCACCGTTAACCGTGCGGGCGCTTAAACACGACCAGTCATCAGGAGAAACTTACGTGACCACACTGACGCTACAGAAAGCCTTTGAGGCCTGTCAGACAAATAAATCCGCCTGGCTGCAACGCAGGGAAGAACTGACTCAGGCCGAACAGGCATACCGCGAACAGCTTGCCGGTAGCGGCCACAGCGGCCGGAACCTGCAAACACTGCGCGAGATTATCGACGTGAAAAAGTGGGAAATTAACCAGGCTGCCGGGCGTTATATCCGCTCGCATGAGGAGGTGCAGCGCATCAGCATCCGCGACCGATTAAATGATTTTATGCAGGCGCACGGCGCGGAGCTGGCCGCCGCCCTCGCCCCCGAGCTGATGAATTATTCCGGGCAACATTCCGCCGTTCAGCGCTGCGCCATGCAGCACTCAGTTGACTATATGCGTGAGGCGCTACAGGTCTGGCTGGCCGCCGGAGAAAAAATTAATTATTCGGCGCAGGATAATGACATTTTGACGGCCATCGGATTCAGGCCTGACGCGGCTTCGCGCGATGATAGTCGTGAAAAATTCACACCTGCACAGAACCTGAATTACACCCGCCGACGCGCAGAGCTGGCCGCGCAGTAGTCCTTTCAAAAATTCCCGAAAATCCCGCCTTTTTCCCCTAAAAAAGCCATGCATGCATAAGGTGCATGGTTTTGCATGCGTTTTACCGATACTGGAACCCCCGCCAGCGCCAGCACTGGCGCGCCCTGATGCCGGTCATGCACCTGCATTAAATGCGCCCCCTTAAGCGGGCAGGCGTGGCGGGGATAGCATTGCGCGCCATTAATAATGTGGGTTTTCGAGACTTGAACGTGTTGCTGCTCTGCACGGATATGTAACTGGTGCAGAGTTATTGTTGGGAGTAAATGGTTATATGAAGTCAAATGAGGAGCGAGTAAAAACAGTAGGATGCAGAGGTAATAAGCTATATTTGTGTTAGGAAGAGAAGCTTCAAATTGCTTTCCTTCTGATTTATCTAAATGCACAAATGCAAGGTTGGTTTTGACGTTCATGAGCCTCCATGTAGTCCCGTATGAAAACGTCTTATACTTTATGGGCAGGTGTTGCAGAAAGCGTTTAAGAAGGCGACAATAGACGTCACAATAAAAATCTTCTTTTTTTTCAGAGTATTAGATTTCTTGATGGATTTAAATAGATATAACTATAAGATTTTGTAGTATATGATATTATAAACCCCTAAAAATTATGTTTAATGAGTCGTCTTCTAAAAATATTAGATAAGGAAATTGCATGAATAATTTTGTCAAGAAAGAATTATTTGAAGTGGCGCTTAACAAAGTGACGGGTTTTGAATTTGAGGACTTTGCATGTGCATTTATGGCAGCCTTAGAAGGAAGGAATTTTATTCCATTGGGAGGTGTTCATGATGGCGGTGCTGATGGCCTTAGTGATAAAGAGTTGTATCAGGCTGAATCAACCAATGTTTTCTATCAAATGACGATTCAATCGGATTACAAGTCAAAGATAAGGATGACGATAAATAGGTTAAAGGATTTCAATAGAACACCTAGAGTGCTCTATTATGTGACATCTAAGGTAATATCTCATATTGACAAAGAGGAGGATGAATTATCTGAAGAGTTAGGGGTGATTATCAAAATAAGAGACGCAAAATACATAGGTGTCCATATAAACGACACCCAAGCTACTAAAGCTGCATACTATCAGTTTTTGGCTAGTAAAACCGAACATTTATCTAAAGTAGGTGCCTCTACAGAATTGGGGTTTTCAGATTTTGTTAAAGATCCTTCAGTTTTTGTTTTTCTTCAACATGAAATGTCAGAATCACAAGGGAATAGGAAGTTAATACATTCTATTACTGATACATTAATTCTTTGGGCATTACGTGACACCGATCCAGATAAGGGCTTATTTATGAATAAAGAGGAGATTAAAGAAGCTATAATTTCAAGCTTTCCTTGGGCTAATTATTTTATCAATAATAACTTAAAAAATAGGCTGAGTAGTTTAAAGTCAAAAGAAGTTAATGGCAGAGAAATTCGATGGTACAAAAATGATAAAAAGTATTGTTTGCCATTTGAAACAAGAGAAGCAATCAAACTTGAGAACTCCGTAGATGAGTTGCTTGCGATTGATTTTATGAAGGAAATTAAAGAACAGTGTAATTTGAAATTTAGTTTGTCTCCTAAACGCTGCCAAGTGATTTCTGAACTTACTAAGGTAATTATTCAGAGGGTTTTCGAAAGGCAGGGATTAATGTTAGCGTCCTTTATTTCAGATCCTGATAGTTCTGTCAATGAAAAAGAACTTGTAATAAGCGATTGCATTGAGGATGTGCTTATAAAATCAAAAATAAAACCAGAGGATATCGCAGACTATAGAAACTATATTGAAAAAATTTTAAATGATGTTTTTTATCACAGCACAGAAAATCAAAGAAAATATTTACTACAACTCTCTAAAACTTATGTTTTGTTGTTTACATTAAAAGCAGACCCGAGAATAGTTGACTACTTTAGTTCAATGTGTAGTAAATTTATGCTATTTTTAGGTTCAGATATAATTGTCAAAGCTTTATCTGAAAGGTATTTACAAAAAGAAGATCAGCAATGTAAAAACTTACTTCAATCTGCTGCGTTGAGTGGTGTTAAGTTAAGGATGTCAACTGCAGTTTTGGAAGAAGTGTATACTCATATAAGAAATACTAACTACGAGTTTCATAATCACTTTAGGACAATTGAAAACCATATAACTACAGAGATAGCAAGAAATAGTTCAAAAATACTTATTAGAGCTTATTTTTATGCCCGGAAAGCAGGTTTAGTACGCACTTGGGAGAGTTATATTAATCAGTTTGTAAGTTATGATGAAATTACTAATAACTCTGGCAGGGAAGAATTGAAGAGATATTTGGTTTCAGAATATAGTCTAACTTTTATCGAAAATGAGGAACTATCCTCCTACTCAAATGCAAAAGAGGTAAAGGAACTTGCAGATACTTTAGTTGAAAATGATGAGAAAAAGCATGATGTTTTAGCCCATAATAGTGCTTTGTTAGTTCATGGTATTTACGGGTTAAGAATTAAAAACAATGAATCTAATAACGGCAGTCCATTTGGATATGGAACTTGGTGGTTAACAAATCAAACAAGAATTCAAAAGCATACTGCAGAACTCGTGCGAAAACATTCTTCTAAATATATTATGAGGCCTGAGTTTCTTTTGAATTTTTTGTCACTATCTCCATCTGCTGAACAAGTTAGGAAAACCTATGGAAATATTTTTCCGAGTAATATTGGTATCCAATTTGGACATCGTCTAAAAGAAGATGCTTTTCATGCAGTTTTAGATAAGGTCAAAGAATGGTCGGATTATGAGCCTGGACGGGTTACGGCTCTTGTGTCTAAATTATCTGACACCATTAAGTCAGAGCAATATAATATAGAAGAAAGCTGGGATACAATTAAAGAAAAAATTGAAGAGGAAGATTAAATTATTTTGCGGGCAAAATAATTTAATTTTGCCCGGCTGAAACTAATAATTAAAAGCCGAGACCATATTGCCCCACCAGTTCATTAGTTCTTGTCTTTGCTTTAAATAAAGACTCCGATTATATGCTTTTCGTACTTCATTTCTTTCGATATGCGATAATGCTACTTCGATTACATCTGAATTAAAACCTTGCTCATTCATAGCGGTACTTGCTATAGAGCGAAGTCCATGTGCGACTAATTTTCTACCATAGCCAAGGCGTTTTAATGCTGCGTTTGCAGTTTGGCTATTCATTGGTAGCTTGGGATCATTCCTGCTAGGAAAAATATGTTCTCTATGTGCGCTAATTGGTTTCATCACATTTAAAATCTCTAATGCCTGAGGAGATAATGGTACGATGTGCTCACGCTTAGCTTTCATCCGTTCCGCTGGAATTATCCATAGTTTGGCCTCCAGATCGATCTCGTCCCATCGTGAACCAGAAGCCTCTGAAGGGCGTGCTAAGGTCAAAAGTTGCCACTCAATCAGACAACGGGTCTGAACAGACAGATTTGACATGATCAAAGAACGCATGAGCTTAGGCAATTCTTCTGGCCGCAGCGTCGGCATGTTTTGCTTTTTAGGTTTCTCAAACGCCATTCCAACCCCTGATGCCGGATTTGCATCAATAAGGCCAGTATTGACTGCATAAATCATGATCTCGTTAATGCGCTGAACCAAGCGGCGAACTGTCTCAAGCGCCCCGCGAGCTTTAATTGGTTCCAATGCTTCAATAATCGTTCTGGCCTTGAGCTCCTGAACAGGAATCTCGCCGATCGTGGGGAAAATGTCTTTCTCCAGCGATCGCCAAATATCCTTCGCATAATCCTCTGTAACGCTTTTTCTCTTAAGCTCAAACCAATTCCCGGCAACTACAGAGAAAATGCTCTCCAATTCGATTTGCCGCTGCTCAGAGGCTTGTTCCTGTTGCCTTTGTGGGTCGATTCTTTGTACGAGCAACGATAAATACTGATCACGCATCTGACGAGCGGCAGCGAGAGTTAAAGCAGGATATGAGCCAAGACTAAGGTTTGTACGGCTACTACTATCCGGCCGTTGATAACGAAATCGCCACAGTTTCTTCCCAGACGTTTTTATTAGGATGAAAAGGCCATCACCGTCATGCAGTGTGTAGTCCTTATCTTCAGGTTTAGCTTTTAAAATTTCGTTGTTGGTGAGGGGGCGTGTAATCCGCGCCATGACAGGTTTCCGTCCATAATTGGTACACGTTTTTGGTCCATATTATAGCGTGTACCTAAACGTGTACCAATTAAGACTGGATTCAGGCGGATCATGTCGGAAAGTTACAGACACAAAAAAGCCCGCAGGGCTTGCGCTGTGCGGGCTTTCAGGACTTCTGCGGATGGCTCTGGAACCATCTTTGAAGAATTTTGGTGGAGCTGGCGGGAGTTGAACCCGCGTCCGAAATTTCTACATCCTCGGTACTACATGCTTAGTTTGTCTTTACATTCGCACGCCAGCTGCGGACAGACACGCCACTAACGAACTAGCCTGATTAGTTTTAACGCTTCAACCCCAGGCAGGGCTTCCACGCGATCTCTTTTGGGTTTGACCTCTCTTTGATCCCCGTCTTAAGAGCGGAAGCTAGGGAGAGAGGGCTCAGAGCAGGTTATTAAGCTGCTAAAGCGTAGTTTTCGTCGTTTGCGACTATTTTTTTGCGGCTTTTAACGAGGCAAACCGCCCCTCGGCATGCACCTTGGGTTTCGCAAATCCCGTCGAATCCAGAATCAGCCCCAATAGTGTTGAACTGAGTATACCAGATTTCACTTCCTGGATACCAGCCCGGAACGCTAACTTATTGAATAGTACAATAAGTGTGCAGAATCAACGTCCTGCGTTTTTCATAATGCGCGCTTTGTCCAACTGCCATTCGCGCTCTTTCAGGTCAGTACGCTTGTCGTGCTGCTTTTTACCCTTCGCGACGCCAATTTTTACTTTGCACCAGGCGTTTTTCCAGTACAGCGACAGGGCGACCACGGTGAAACCTTCGCGGTTGATGCGTCCGTAGAGGGATTCCAGCTCACGCTTGTTCAGCAGCAATTTGCGCGTGCGCGTTGGGTCACACACGTAGTGTGAAGAGGCGACGGTCAGCGGCGTAAAGTTCGCGCCGAACAGGAAGGCTTCGCCATCTTTCAGAATCACGTAGCTATCGCCGATGTTGGCTTTCCCGGCGCGCAGCGATTTTACTTCCCAGCCCTGCAACGCAAGGCCAGCTTCGAATTCTTCTTCAATGAAATACTCGTGGCGAGCACGCTTGTTGAGCGCAATGGTCGCCGAGCCTGGTTTATGTGCTTTTTTCTTCGTCATAAGTGTCGTAAAGCCGTCGGTAATCTGATTTCAAAAAGTCACCTCATTGCGTCCTGTGAGGTCTAACGCGCTATCTTAGCACGAGATGAGGCTTAGCGTTTTTTTAACAGGTGATAAATGTTATTATTTGTCCGTTGTGTGACCATGGGAAATGCTATGCCTCAGATTAGCCGTACTGCGCTTGTGCCTTACAGCGCGGAACAAATGTATCAGTTAGTGAACGATGTTCAGTCTTATCCAGAATTTATTCCAGGATGCACCGGGAGCCGCGTTCTGGAATCCGGCCCGACGCAGATGACCGCGGCGGTGGATGTCTCCAAAGCGGGGATCAGCAAGACGTTCACCACCCGTAATACGCTGACGAGCAATCAGAGCATTTTGATGCATCTGGTGGATGGTCCGTTCAAGACCCTGATGGGGGGCTGGAAGTTTACGCCGCTGAGCGCTGACGCCTGCCGCATTGAGTTCCATCTGGACTTCGAGTTTACCAATAAGCTGATTGAGCTGGCGTTTGGCCGCATCTTTAAAGAGCTGGCATCGAATATGGTTCAGGCGTTCACCACCCGCGCCAAAGAGGTTTACAGTGTCGCATAAGATTGCTGTAGAAGTGGTTTATGCGTTGCCGGAGAAGCAGTATCTGCAGCGCGTGACGCTGGAGGAGGGGGCGACCGTTGAGGAGGCCATCCGTGCTTCCGGCATCCTCGAGCTTCGCAGCGATATCGACCTGGCGAAGAACAAGGTCGGGATTTATAGCCGTCCGGTGAAGCTGGGCGATGTGCTGAAAGAGGGCGACCGGGTGGAGATTTATCGTCCGCTGATTGCCGACCCGAAAGAGCTGCGTCGTCAGCGCGCGGAGAAGGCCAGTAAGTAGCGCTTTCTTCTCCGGTGGCGCTGTGCTTACCGGGGCTACGATTCTTCGTAAGAACTCAGATACAAAAAAGGTGCTCAATGAGCACCTTTTTGCATTTCTGACACCGGATTATTTAGTCAGGGCAGGCTTGTTGTCGATGTTGGTCAACACACCGGCGCTGCTGAAGGTCAGCGTCAGGGTCTGCTGGGTCGCATCTTCATGGCCCGGCTTCTGGCGGAAAACATAGAACCAGGTGTTAGTGCCGAACGGATCGGACATCATCGGGGTTCCCAGTGCATAAGCGACCTGCTGTTGTGTCATCCCCACGCGGATTTTGGACACATCGTTAGGGGTAAGGTAGTTCCCCTGGTTGATGTCAGGACGGTAAACCACTTTCTCCAGAGTGGAACAGCCTGCGGTCAACATCAGAAGAACCGCTGCGGCAGCGGTCAGCATTTTACAACGCATAGTGATTTGATTCCTTTTCGGGCCCGAGCAGAACGCGGCTCATATGTAATATGCCGATGATAATAGACCTTGCCCCACTTTGAAACCGGTCTGGCGGCGTTTTTGTTGTTCTGTATGACCCTGAGATCCCGAAAAAGTTTATGCCGCCAGCAGTTCTTTCGCGTTCGCGAGCGTGTTACGCGTGACTTCGCTGCCGCCGAGCAGGCGTGCCAGCTCCTGCAGACGCGCACGTTTATCCAGCGGCTTCATGTGCGTTTCGGTCATTTCGCCGTCGGTTTCTTTGCTGACAATAAAGTGATGATGGCCACAGCCCGCGACCTGCGGCAGGTGGGTGACACACATCACCTGCGTGGATTCGCCGAGCTGGCGCAGCAGTTTACCCACCACCGCCGCCGTCGGGCCGCTGATGCCGACATCCACTTCATCGAAAATCAGCGCTGGGGTGTCCATTTTACGCGCGGTGATCACCTGAATCGCCAGCGCAATACGCGACAGTTCACCGCCTGAGGCCACTTTGGAGATCGCCTGCAGCGGCTGCCCCGGGTTGGTGGTGACGCGGAATTCGATGCGATCCGCACCTTCCGCCGTCAGGTGGTTCTCTTCAAAGCGAACGTCAATGGTGAAGACGCCGTGCGGCATCGCCAGCGTGTGCATGCTGTCGGTAATGTGCTGGCTTAACTCCTGAGCATAGTGCTGACGAATTTCATGCAGCTTTTGCGCTGTCGCCAGCGCCTGTTCATGGTGCAGGCTCACCGCCAGAGAGAGGGTCTCCTGCGAGTCAGCCTGATCGTCAAGCTGCTGCTGCTCGTCCAGCAGAGACTGATAGTAGCCCGGCAGCTCTTCCGGCGTAACGTGGTGCTTGCGTGCCAGCGAGATCTGACGGGAGATACGCTGCTCCAGCTCAAAAAGACGGTTCGGGTCGAGATCCAGACGCTCACAGTAGTGGCGAAGTTCGTCACCGGCTTCAGAGATCTGAATGGCCGCCTCTTCCAGCATATCCAGGACGCCAGACAGTTTGCTGTCCATGCCGACCAGTTCGGTAAGCAGCTGACGGACGTTATACAGCTGGCTCTGCAGGTTCACGTCTTCGTCATCCGCCAGCAGGTTGAGCGCATTCTGGCTGGTTGAGAGCAAGTGACCGCTGTTCGCCAGGCGCTTGTACTCTTCGTCGATTTGCTCAAACTCACCCGGCTGCGGGTTGAATTCGTTCAGCTCTTTGAGCTGGTATTCCAGCAGCTCCGCACGGGCGGCGCGCTCCTGGCTTTGCTGCTGGTGTTGAGCGAGCTCGCGGCAGCTCTGATGCCACTGGCGATAGTGCTCTGCCATAAGCTGAGTAAGCGCGTACTCACCCGCATAACCATCCAGCAGCGCTTTCTGCTGTTCGGGTTTAACGAGTTGCTGATGGGCGTGCTGACCGTGGATCTGGATAAGCAGCTGGCCGAGTTCACGGAGCTGGGAGAGCGGGACCGCCGTGCCGTTGATAAAGCCGCGTGAGCGACCGTCGCTGCTAATAACGCGGCGAAGTAAACACTCACGTCCATCTTCAAGCTGGTTCTGTTCCAGCCAGCGCTGGGCGGCAGGGGTGTCTTTCAGGGAGAAACGGGCGCACAGGTCGGCACGGTTTGCGCCCATGCGCACCATGTCGCCCTCGGCGCGGCCGCCAAGGCACAAGCCGAGGGCATCAATGGCAATGGATTTACCCGCACCGGTTTCCCCGGTGATCGCCGTCATGCCGCTGTGGAAATCGATCTCAAGCTCACGAACAATGGCAAAGTTGCTGATGGTCAGTTGTGCCAGCATAATTGTTTTCCTGTATGAAAAACCATAACTGTTTTTCCATACAGTATAAACTGGTTTTATATACAGTAAAGTCCTGGATGCAAAATCAGAACAATTTTTTTGACCAGCCAAGCTTCGAGCTTAATGTGTTGAAATAGCTGTAATCTTTTGGATGTATCAAATTCAGGTGGTAATCACACCGGCGAATAAGCACATCTTCACCTTCCTGGATAGGCAGCGCTATCTGGCTGTCGCAGCTGATCTCCAGGTCGTTACGGCGGTGCGAGAAGCGCAGACGGATCGTGCTGTCGCCGTTGATCACCAGCGGGCGGGCGGAGAGCGTGTGCGGGAACATCGGCACCAGGGTAATGGCATCCAATGAGGGCGTCAGGATCGGGCCGCCGGCAGAAAGCGAGTAGGCGGTTGAGCCGGTCGGGGTGGAGATAATCAGCCCGTCAGAACGCTGGGAGAAGGCAAAGATCTCGTCGATATAGACTTCGAACTCGATCATGTGCGCCACTTTGCCAGGGTGAAGGACAACCTCGTTAATGGCGGTGCTGATGCGTTTCTGGCAGTCCTGCTGGCACACCTGCGCTTCCAGTAAAAAGCGTTTTTCACTGATATAGTGGCCTTCCAGCACGTCGGCCAGCTGCTGCTGCGCATTGTCCGGGTCGAGGTCGGTTAAAAAACCGAGATTGCCACGGTTGATGCCGATGACCTTGATGTCATAACGCGCCAGCGTGCGGGCCGCGCCGAGCATGTTGCCGTCGCCGCCCACCACCACGGCGAGATCGGCCTGTTGGCCAATCTCTGCCAGCGTGCCGGTTTTGACGCTCTTCAGCTGCAGCTCCTGGGCAATCTGCTGCTCGACCATCACTTCATAGCCTTTGCTACACAACCAGCGATACAACATTTCATGTGTCGTTAGTGCGGTAGGGTGACGCGGATGCCCGACGATCCCAATACACCTGAAATGATTATTCATTTTCTGGAGGTCCTTGTGCCTGATGAATGATGACAATCTGTCTTGTTCCCTTGAATCCCGGAAACTGATCCCCATAATAAGCGAAGTTAGCGAGATGAATGCAGAAAAACGCGGAGAAATTCATGAGTAGTAAAGAACAGAAAACGCCTGAGGGGCAAGCCCCTGAAGAAATTATCACGGAACAGCACGATGAAGTTGAGGCTGTAGAGCCAGACGCATCTGCTGAGCAGGTGGACCCGCGCGATGAAAAAATTGCGAATCTGGAAGCCCAGCTGGTAGAAGCACAGAATCGCGAACGCGACAGTGTTCTGCGCATCAAGGCGGAAATGGAAAACCTGCGTCGTCGTACCGAGCAGGACGTTGAGAAGGCGCATAAATTTGCGCTGGAGAAATTCGTCAACGAACTGCTGCCGGTGATCGATAGCCTCGATCGTGCGCTGGAAGTGGCTGACAAAGCGAATCCGGACAACGCGGCGATGATCGAAGGTATCGAACTGACGCTGAAATCCATGCTCGACGTGGTGCGTAAGTTTGGCGTGGAAGTGATTGCCGATACCGACGTTCCGCTGGATCCAAACGTTCACCAGGCGATTGCGATGGTTGAATCTGAAGAGATTGAAGCCGGTAAAGTGCTGGGCGTGATGCAGAAAGGCTATACCCTGAACGGCCGTACCATCCGCGCTGCGATGGTGACCGTGGCGAAAGCGAAAGCGTAATTCGCTATCCATAGTGCCGGGTAGCGGCGTTCGCCTTACCCGGCCTACAACCTTACTCCGCGATACTTTCGCGCAGGGGTTTAACGGGCAGGACTTTCACTTGCTTGATCATATTGTCCTGCACGTCCAGGATATCAATATCGTACTGCTCAATGCGCACCCGCGTGCCCGCCGCCGGGATCTCTTCCAGCGCTTCCAGAATCATCCCGTTAATGGTGCGAGCCTCATCTTCCGGCAAATGCCAGTTAAAGGCTTTGTTGAGTTCACGAATGTTCGCGCTTCCGTCAATCAGCACCGAGCCGTCGTTTTGCGGGGTGACCTCTTCCGCGAGGGAAGGCGACATTGAGGTGGTAAAGTCCCCGACAATCTCTTCCAGAATATCTTCGACCGTCACCAGCCCCTGGATATCGCCGTACTCATTGACCACCAGGCCGACCTTCTTCTTGTTGCGCTGGAATTTCACCAGCTGCGTGCTGAGCGGCGTTCCTTCCGGCACGTAATAAATTTCGTCGGCGGCGCGCAGCATCACCTCTTTGGTGAACTCTTTTTTCTCGGTCATCAGACGGTAGGCTTCGCGCACGCGCAGCATGCTGATGGCGTCATCCAGCGAGTCGCGGTACAGCACAATGCGCCCGTGCGGAGAGTGCGTCAGCTGGCGAACGATGGCTTTCCAGTCGTCATTGATGTCGATACCGACGATTTCGTTACGCGGCACCATGATGTCGTTCACGCTCACCTTTTCCAGATCCAGCACCGACAGGAGCATGTCCTGATTGCGCCGTGAGATCTGCGAGCGGGATTCATTCACGATAGTGCGCAGCTCCTCTTTGCTGAGCGCGCTGCTGATGGTGACGTCGGCTTTGATTCCCACCATCCGCATCAGGACGCGCGTCACCATGTTCAGCAGCCAGACCAGCGGCATCATCAGGATCTGCAGCGGTGCCAGCAGGAAGCTGCTCGGATAGGCGACCTTTTCAGGGTAAAGCGCGGCGATGGTTTTTGGCAGCACTTCGGCAAACACCAGCACCACGAACGTCAGTACGCCGGTGGCAATCGCCACCCCGGCGTTGCCGTACAGGCGCATCCCGACGATGGTGCCGAGCGCAGAGGCCAGAATGTTGACGAGGTTGTTGCCGATGAGCACCAGGCTAATCAGGCGATCCGGCTTGCGGAGCAGTTTTTCAACGCGGCGAGCGGCGCGGTTACCCTGTTTAGCACGATGACGTAACCGGTAGCGGTTCAGGGTCATCATGCCGGTTTCCGAGCCGGAGAAATAGGCGGAGATGACCACCATGACGATCAGGATAACGATCAGCGTGGTGGTTGAGATGTGTTCCAGGGGGAACTCCTTTGTTTCTTAGCCAGCAAATTGCTGTATGAAGCGGCTGCCAAAATAGGCAAGGGTGAGAATGCCCGCACCCGCGACGTTGAACCAGACCACGCGACGACCGCGCCAGCCTTCATGATAATGGCCCCATAACAGGACAATATAGACAAACCACGCGATGATGGAGAGCACCGCTTTATCGATATTCTCCACGCTGAACAGGTTCTTCATGTAAAACAGCCCGGTGCAGAGCGTGAGCGTCAGCAGCACCACGCCCACCTGGGTGATGTGGAACATCTTACGCTCAATCACCATCAGCGGCGGCATTTCATGGTTAAACGCCAGTTTTTTGTTTTTCAGCTGGTAGTCAATCCAGGCGAGCTGCATGGCATAAAGCGCGGCGATGATCAGCGTCGCGTAGGCAAAGAGCGACAGGCCGATATGCACCAGCATCCCCGGCGTCGCCTCCAGATGCGTAATGAACTCATTAGGCATAAAGGTGGCGAGGGCCAGATTGATCAGCGCGAAGGTGTAGACAATCGGCAGCAGCAGCCAGCCGCGATTTTTAGACGCGACGATGGTCATTACCGTACAGATCATCAGGCTGACCAGCGAGCCGACGTTGAGGACGCTCAGATTTTGCACGCTGCCATCGCCGGGGATAATGCGTGATTCCAGCGCAAAGGCGTGGCTAATCAGTGCGATCACCGCCGAAAGAATAGCCATGCGCCGCCAGCCGCTGTTTTTTTGCAGCAGTCCGGGAATAATCAGCGCGAGGCTGACAGAGTAGGCAACAAGGGCGATCAGTGCGAAAACAGGCATATAGGCATCGACAGTTGTCTTAATAAGAAAGAGAAGCAGTATAACGTTACGTGACGCCTGCTCCAACCGTTGCATAACAACAAAGGCGCCTTCATGTTATACTCCGGCAAAATTCTGTGTATGTGTCGCTCATGGCGGCCCAACGTTTCTACTCAGGCGAGAGACAATGTTTGATAATTTAACCGATCGTTTGTCGCGCACGCTGCGCAACATCAGCGGCCGCGGACGCCTTACTGAAGAGAACATCAAGGAAACGCTGCGCGAAGTGCGCATGGCGCTGCTGGAAGCAGACGTCGCGTTGCCGGTTGTTCGTGATTTTATCAACCGCGTGAAAGAGAAGGCGGTTGGTCATGAAGTTAACAAGAGCCTGACCCCGGGTCAGGAGTTCGTCAAAATCGTTCGTAACGAACTGGTTTCGGCGATGGGCGAAGAGAACCAGGTTCTGAACCTGGCGGCTCAGCCTCCGGCCGTCGTGTTGATGGCGGGTCTGCAGGGTGCGGGTAAAACCACCAGCGTCGGTAAGCTGGGTAAGTTCCTGCGCGAAAAGCACAAGAAGAAAGTGCTGGTGGTCTCTGCGGACGTCTATCGCCCGGCGGCGATCAAGCAGCTGGAGACCCTGGCAGAGCAGGTCGGCGTGGATTTCTTCCCGTCCGACGTGGCGCAGAAGCCTGTCGACATCGTTAACGCCGCGCTGAAAGAGGCGAAGCTGAAATTCTACGATGTGCTGCTGGTGGATACCGCCGGTCGTCTGCACGTTGACGAAGCGATGATGGACGAGATCAAGCAGGTGCATGCCTCTATCAACCCGGTAGAGACCCTGTTTGTCGTCGACGCCATGACCGGTCAGGATGCGGCGAATACCGCGAAAGCGTTTAACGAAGCGCTGCCGTTAACCGGCGTGGTGCTGACTAAAGTGGACGGTGACGCCCGCGGCGGTGCGGCGCTTTCTATTCGTCATATCACCGGTAAGCCGATCAAATTCCTCGGCGTGGGCGAAAAAACCGAAGCGCTGGAGCCGTTCCACCCGGATCGTATTGCCTCCCGTATTCTCGGCATGGGCGACGTGCTGTCGCTGATCGAAGATATCGAGAGCAAGGTTGACCGCGCGCAGGCCGAGAAGCTGGCCAGCAAGCTGAAAAAAGGGGACGGTTTCGATCTCACCGACTTCCTTGAGCAGCTGCGTCAGATGAAAAACATGGGCGGCATGGCCAGCCTGATGGGCAAACTGCCGGGCATGGGCCAGATCCCAGACAACGTGAAAGCGCAGATGGATGACAAGGTGCTGGTGCGTATGGAGGCGATCATCAACTCGATGACCCTTAAAGAACGCGCTAACCCGGACATCATCAAAGGTTCCCGTAAACGCCGTATCGCAGCCGGTTGCGGCATGCAGGTGCAGGACGTTAACCGCCTTCTGAAACAGTTCGACGACATGCAGCGCATGATGAAGAAAATGAAGAAAGGCGGCATGGCGAAGATGATGCGCGGCATGAAAGGGATGATGCCTCCCGGTTTTCCAGGGCGTTAATCGCTTTTGAGATTGCTTTTTGCCCGAAAATGAGTAAAATTTTCGGGCTTTTAATATGACACCCGGGCTCCGTTCCTCGATGGGGCCCGGTTGTTTTATTCACACAAGAGGATGTTATGGTAACTATTCGTTTAGCACGTCACGGCGCTAAAAAGCGTCCGTTCTACCAGGTTGTTGTGACTGACAGCCGTAATGCACGCAACGGTCGCTTCATCGAGCGCGTTGGTTTCTTCAACCCACTGGCCGCTGGCGCAGAAGAAGAAACTCGTCTGGATCTGGATCGTATCGCTCACTGGGTTGGCCAGGGCGCTACTGTTTCCGATCGCGTTGCTACGCTGATCAAAGCAGCAAACAAAGCAGCTTAATCTGTCACGGTGGTCATGATGAGCAATAAAGCACCTGTTGAACCGATCGTATTGGGAAAAATGGGTTCTTGCTACGGTATCCGTGGTTGGCTCAGAGTGTTTTCCTCCACTGAAGACGCTGATAGCATTTTTAATTACCAGCCCTGGTTTATCCAGAAAGGCGGTAAGTGGGAAGAGGTCGAGCTGGAAAGCTGGCGTCACCACAATCAGGACATCATCATCAAGCTGAAAGGCGTTGACGATCGTGATGCCGCGAATGCGCTGACTAATTGTGAAATTGTCGTGGATTCGTCGCAGTTGCCACAGCTGGAAGAGGGCGACTACTACTGGAAAGACCTTATGGGTTGCCAGGTAGTCACTACTGAAGGCTACAGCCTGGGGAAAGTCATCGATATGATGGAAACCGGGTCAAATGACGTTCTCGTCATTAAGGCAAACCTGAAAGATGCATTTGGCATCAAGGAGCGGTTGGTTCCGTTCCTCGATGGACAGGTTATCAAGAAAGTCGATCTCACTACTCAAACCATTGAAGTAGATTGGGATCCTGGTTTTTAAATTCTCCGGATAAACGGTAAAAGACGGCGCTATGTGGATTGGCATAATTAGCCTGTTTCCTGAAATGTTCCGCGCGATTACCGATTACGGGGTAACTGGCCGGGCAGTAAAGAATGGCCTGCTGAGCATCCAGAGCTGGAGTCCTCGTGACTTTACTCATGACCGGCACCGTACCGTGGACGATCGTCCTTACGGCGGCGGACCGGGGATGCTAATGATGGTGCAACCCTTACGGGACGCCATTCACACAGCAAAAGCCGCGGCAGGTGAAGGCGCAAAGGTGATTTATCTGTCACCTCAGGGACGCAAGCTTGATCAAGCGGGCGTCAGCGAACTGGCGACGAATCAAAAGCTGATTCTGGTCTGTGGTCGCTACGAAGGGATAGATGAGCGCGTAATTCAAACCGAGATTGACGAAGAATGGTCTATCGGCGATTACGTTCTCAGTGGTGGTGAGTTACCCGCAATGACGCTGATTGACTCCGTCGCCCGGTTCATTCCGGGAGTACTGGGCCATGAAGCTTCGGCAACGGAAGATTCCTTTGCCGATGGGTTGCTGGACTGTCCACACTATACCCGTCCTGAAGTGTTAGAAGGGATGGAAGTCCCGGCAGTGTTACTGTCAGGAAACCATGCCGAGATACGTCGCTGGCGTTTGAAGCAGTCGCTGGGCCGAACCTGGCTTAGAAGACCTGAACTTCTGGAAAACCTGGCTCTGACTGAAGAGCAAGCAAAGTTGCTGGCCGAGTTCAAAACTGAACACGCGCAACAGCAGCATGAACATGATGGGAATGCGTAATACGCTCCCGAATATCAGTTTACCCAGGATAAGAGATTAAATTATGAGCAACATTATTAAGCAACTTGAACAAGAGCAGATGAAGCAGGACGTACCTTCCTTCCGTCCAGGTGACACCGTGGAAGTGAAAGTATGGGTTGTTGAAGGTTCCAAAAAACGTCTGCAGGCATTCGAGGGCGTGGTTATCGCTATTCGTAACCGCGGTCTGCACTCTGCATTCACTGTTCGTAAAATTTCCAACGGCGAAGGCGTTGAGCGTGTCTTCCAGACTCACTCTCCGGTAGTTGACAGCATTGCTGTTAAACGTCGTGGTGCTGTACGTAAAGCTAAACTGTACTACCTGCGTGAGCGTACTGGTAAGTCTGCTCGTATTAAAGAGCGTCTGAACTAAGATTCGCTTAAGCGACATCCTGTTAGAAAGGGCTGGCCGAAAGGCTGGCCCTTTTTTTATCCCATCGCACCTCTCGCGTTAACCCTTTCGTCATAAATCATTTACAATGCTTGCCTCTTGAATGGAGGGGAAGTGGATAACGTACTACATCAGCATAGTTGGAAACGCGCAGCGGCATTGACCGCGCTGTTCGCGATCCTGCTGATCGTGGTAGCACCCCTTATCTCCGTCTCATTGCAGAAAGATCCCATGAGCGCCATGCCGGGCATGCATCATGACATGAGCATGATGTCGATGGACGAGCATCACGGCGATATGCCACACACGATGCCCGTCAACCATGCGGAAGCGTGCGGCTACTGCGTGCTGTTAGCGCATGTCCCTGGCGTGATGCTGGCGCTCATCGTCCTGCTCAGCGTGGTGCTACAGAGGCTTCGCGTTAAGCCGCCGCGTCAGGCGGTCAAGCACTGGCACTTCTTCCCCTGGCTTTACCCTGATACCCGCGCGCCGCCGCGGCAGTCTGCTTTTTCCCTTTAAAAATATCGATAACTTTTTGCCTTAAAAAGGAAAAGTATGACTACCTGCACCTCGCGCGCGGCATGGGGAAACCTGCTGCGTCGCCTTCATTTCTACGTTGGGCTGTTTGTCGGCCCGTTTATCTTCTTCGCCGCGCTGACCGGAACGCTGTACGTGGCGACCCCACAGCTGGAAAACGCACTCTACCGGCACGCGCTCCACACGGATTCTATAGGCGAGCCACTGCCTCTGGCGGAACAAATCGTCGTGGCGGAAAAAACCGCTGGATCAGATTTACGTTTGCACGCCGTTCGTCCGGGGCTGGTTGAGGGCGAAACCACCCGCGTGATGTTCGCTGACCCGAAACTTGGGCCATCGGAGAACCGGGCTATCTTTATCGATCCGGTAAGCCTGACGGTGCTGGGAGATCTGACGGTATACGGCACCAGCGGGATTTTACCCCTGCGTCAGACCATTGATTACCTGCATACTTCCCTGATGCTGGGCGACATTGGGCGCCTTTACAGCGAGCTTGCGGCCTCGTGGATGTGGGTCGCCGCGCTGGGCGGTATTGCCCTGTGGTGTTATACCCGGCCCAAACGGCGGATCAACAATCGCTTCCAGAACCGGCGTCGGGTACACGTGACGCTGGGCTGGAGCCTGCTGGGTGGAATGCTGCTGTTCTCCGCAACCGGCCTGACCTGGTCCCAGTGGGCTGGCGGGAACGTGGATAAGCTGCGGGCAGAGATGAACTGGCTCACCCCGCAGGTGAACACGACGCTATCCGGCCAACATGAGGTCGTGGATGAACATGCCGAACACCGCGGTCATCATGGTGGAATGGTGATGCCCGATATGGCGATGGATTTGACGCAGTTTGACGGCGTGTTAAGCGCGGCGCGTAACGCGGGTATTGATGCCAGCAAGCTGGAGATCCGCCCGGCGAAAACGAGGGATCGCGCCTGGACCGTGACGGAAATCGATCGCAGCTGGCCAACTCAGGTGGACGCCGTGGCGGTTGATCCTCATACGATGCAGGTTCTGGACAGAACCCGATTCGAGGATTTTCCGCTAATGGCAAAACTGACCCGCTGGGGCGTGGATTTCCATATGGGGATCTTATTCGGCCTCGCAAATCAGCTGCTGCTGGTTGCGTTCGGCCTCGCCCTTTGCGTGCTCATTATCTGGGGATACCGGATGTGGTGGATGCGTCGTCCGGCGCAATCGGCTGTGAGTCCGGTACAGACGCTTTGCCAGAGCTGGCTTGCCTTGTCAGTGTGGGGAAGAGGCGTTACGGTGTTAATCAGCGTACTGTTGGGACTGGCATTGCCGGTCATGGGCGTGAGTCTGGCGCTGTTTGTTCTGGTGGACTGGCTGCGCTGGCGAGCGGCAACCAGGGTGACGCTCGCCGAATCATCCGCTAAATAGCCTTATGGCGTGCTGATTACCACTGCGACGCGGCGGTTTTCAGCGCGCCCTTGTGAGGTACTGTTGCTCGCAACCGGATATTTTTGACCTAATCCCCGCGTGGTGAGATTGCTGCGCGGGATATTTGCCCCCTTCGCCCAGGCATCGGCCACGGCGTTGGCGCGTTTTAACGAGAGCGCTTCGTTGTAGCTCTCTTCCCCGTAGTTATCCGTGTGGCCGTCCATTCGCGCGTGGGTCAGGCCGGTTTCCGCCAGGCGAGAGGCCATGGACTGGATCTGCGTTTCACTCTCCGATCGCAGCCTGGCGTCATTTTTATCAAACAGGATGGTGTCCGACATCCCAAGCGACCAGTCACCGTTCAGTTCGTTAAAACCGTAAGACTTCATCGCCGCAATTTGCTCAGGAGTGAATTTGCCTTCCGGCGGCGACTGGCAGCCTGCCAGAACCAGTGAGGCCAGGACTAAGGGCGCGAAGTAACGTTTTAACATAGTGTATCCTTTCTAACTTATTGTTTTCGTACGCTGGTTTTTAACCTGGTACATGTTGCGGTCAGCCCTCTCCAGTAATGCTTCCACGGAAGTATTTTCCCACGCCAGAGCAAAGCCAATGCTGAGTGACATCGATGCTTTTTGTCCGTTATGAAGATCAAAGGGACGGATAAACTGCTGCGAAAGCGCAGCACAAATATGTTGAACCTCAAGCTCAGAGTGCACGCCGTACAGCACCATGGCAAATTCGTCACCGCCAAGGCGGTAGGACTGATGACGTTTGTCGCCAAACTCCATCATTCTGCTGGCGACTTCGATCAGCACGCAGTCTCCTGCCGCGTGTCCCCAGGTGTCGTTAATAAACTTAAAATTATCACCGTCGAGGAAGAGCAGGGCCGAGTTGGTTCTGGCTGAAGGGTCATTCATTAATGCCGCAATGCTGTTACGAAACGCCGCGCGGTTGGCAAGACCGGTAAGCGGGTCGTGCATGGCGGTCCGCAACAGCTGGGCATTTTTCGCCTGAAGCTTCAGCTGCCACTCTTCCATTTCATCCAGAAGACTATTGAAGTCTTCGCCAAACTGGTGAAATTCTTCGATACGGCCGTCTTTCACCCGGCGGGAGAAATTTCGGTTCGTGCGCACGTCATGCACGACGTCGGTAATGTTCTGCAGGGCCGTGACCATTCCACGATGCAAAGACTGGGTAATGACGAGCGCGACCACGGCGGCAAAGAGAATGCAGCCGGTCAGTACGGCAAACGACGTCCAGATGAAATGGCTGATCAGACTGTCACGCGCGGTAAGGCGGATTTCGCCGATCGTTAAGCCGTTATGCATGATGGGCTGCGCAACCGGTACGGGGAAAAGCCAGCGGCTGACCAGCGCGCCCAGCGTGTCGTTGTTATCTTCCGGGTTCCAGGACCAGTAGGCGAACCGCTTTTTATGCGCGTTAATCACCTCGGCCGCGGCAAACTGCCCCTGTTTGCCCAGGGCGGCAAGCGTTTCGTTGGCCGCCAGCGAGTCGTTGAAAACCAGCGAGGCTTCCAGGCTGTGGCTCATCGTGGCGCCGGTTAATTCGAGATTCTTTTGCGCGTATTGTTTTAACGTCACAACGGAAGCAAAACAGAGCAACAGCCATATTAACGTCATCGTGATAATGACGCTTATCATGCTGTTTCGCCTTAACGTTCTTTTAAACGTCGGCCGTGGCGTTGAAGTGAAATCTTTATCCATGCTGCTTATTCCGTGCCAGCATTAATACATCCGGATTGACTCTTACGCCACTGCGCGTCAATGCATCCAGGTTGACGGAGAACCGGACCTGGCCACGATCGATCATCAGGCAAAAGGCACTGCCAATTACACATTCCGGATTTTGCTCTGAGATTAATAGCAATGCTCTGCCCTGATATTGGCTTATTAATTCAAGTTGTTTTGCCGGTGATTCAGACCCGAAATAAATCGCATCGCACGTCGCGGCCAGGGCTTCCCGATCGTTATGTACAATAGCGGGAGTATAGGGTAACTCGTTGTGCCCTTCGTCGCCGCTAAGCGCGTGCGTATAGTGAGAAGTGGCATAGATGCAGAGTTTAGGTTGCCCGGATAGTGACGGCCATCGCGTATAGCTCACAATGCCTGAGACTATCGAGCGTACCGATTTATCCGTTTCCGTGAGCGTGCCTGCCGTCGCTGGGCCCACCATAATGAACAGCATTAACACCAGAGTGAGTCGGAAAAAAGAGATCAAGAATAAATTTCTCACCAGAATCCGCCACATCGCTCTGGAAATAGATGTCCTTAAGAGTTGCGGGCAGAATACCATTGTTTGTCAGAGCCGTCATTATGTCAGAAATAGCCTCAGGTCAACCTAAGCTAAATCCTACTGTTGTTTATTTTCCGGTGATTAAAAACAGACTTAATTGAGTCTGCTGGAGCGCATACTTTCATCCATCCCTTTTTGCCATGACGCACGCAGTTTTGCCGCGTTTTCAGCAGTATCGCAACTGGCAGGGAAAGATTTGCCCGCTAATCCCCAGGCGTGAATAAACCCTTCTTCGCAGACTCTCTTCTGACCATCGGCATAGCCGCGAAGATATTCACTACGATCAACGTGGGTGTCGTTAAAACTATCGGCCAGGGTCTGGTTATCTTTAACCGGCAGGCCATTCATGGCGTCTTCTTTACCGGCATCAAACCAAGATGGACTGGTCCAGTCGGGCTGGAAGGTATAAGGATTGATCTGGCAGCCCGTTAAAAACAGCGACAACAGCGTGAGAGCAATTGAACGCATAGCCATTCTCCTTTTTACTTCAGCATAGCCTGGCTTAAGAAAGTATGTCTGTAATTTAAACTTTACGTTTTTGACGGCTGATTTTTGCAATAAATTGGCTACTGTAAAGTAATATGTACGTATTTTGGATTGAAATGTTTACTTTTTATGATATCGTGGTTTCACCTCATTGAGGAAAACAACTATCGCAAACGAGCTTTACAGGATCGCCATCATGCAAAAAGACGCGCTGAACAACGTACATATCACTGACGAACAGGTTTTAATTACTCCGGATCAGCTGAAAGCAGAATTTCCGCTGAGCGTCGCGCAGGAGGCTCAGATTGAGCACTCGCGCCAGACCATTTCTGACATCATCGCCGGCCGCGATCCGCGCCTGCTGGTGGTGTGTGGTCCTTGCTCTATTCACGATCCTGAAACCGCCATTGAGTACGCTCGTCGATTTAAAGCATTAGCGGAGGAGGTCAGCGATAGCCTCTACCTGGTGATGCGCGTCTATTTTGAGAAGCCACGTACTACCGTTGGCTGGAAAGGGTTGATTAACGATCCGCACATGGATGGCTCGTTTGATGTGGAAGCAGGCCTGAAGATTGCGCGTCGCCTGCTGGTGGAGCTGGTCAGCATGGGGCTGCCGCTGGCAACCGAAGCGCTGGATCCGAACAGCCCGCAATACCTTGGCGATCTGTTCAGCTGGTCCGCGATTGGCGCGCGTACCACGGAATCGCAAACCCACCGCGAGATGGCGTCTGGCCTGTCGATGCCGGTTGGTTTTAAAAACGGTACCGATGGCAGCCTGGCGACGGCGATCAACGCCATGCGCGCGGCCGCCATGCCGCACCGTTTCGTCGGTATCAACCAGGCGGGCCAGGTCTGCCTCCTGCAAACACAGGGTAACCCGGACGGGCACGTGATCCTGCGCGGCGGGAAAGCCCCGAACTACAGTCCGGCGGACGTGGCGCAGTGTGAAAAAGAGATGGAGCAGGCGGGACTGCGTCCGGCACTGATGGTAGATTGCAGTCATGGTAATTCGAATAAAGATTACCGTCGTCAGCCTGCGGTTGCGGAATCCGTGGTCGCCCAGATCAAAGATGGCAACCGTTCGATTATCGGTCTGATGATTGAGAGCAATATTCATGAAGGCAATCAATCATCTGAACAACCGCGCAGTGCCATGAAGTACGGCGTCTCCGTGACGGATGCCTGCATCAGCTGGGAGACCACCGATGCACTGCTGCGTGAGATCCATAAAGATTTAAGCGGCCAGCTGGCGACGCGTCTGGCTTAAGAGGGTAGTTATGGTTGCTGAATTGACCGCACTGCGCGATCAAATTGATGAAGTGGATAAGGCGCTGCTGGATCTGCTGGCGCGCCGCATGGCGCTGGTTGCCGAAGTCGGTGAGGTAAAAAGCAAATACGGCCTGCCGATTTACGTCCCGGAGCGCGAAGCCTCAATGCTGGCCTCTCGTCGCAAAGAGGCGCAGGCGCTGGGCGTTTCGCCGGATTTGATTGAGGATGTTCTGCGTCGCGTGATGCGAGAGTCCTATTCCAGTGAAAACGACAAGGGGTTCAAAACCCTCTGTCCGACCCTGCGTCCGGTGGTGATTGTCGGCGGGGCAGGACAGATGGGGCGTCTGTTTGAAAAAATGCTGACGCTTTCTGGCTATCAGGTGCGCATTCTGGAAAAAGAGGACTGGGCGCAGGCGCCGGAACTCATGAAAGATGCCGGGATGGTTATCGTCAGCGTGCCGATCCACGTGACGGAGCAGATCGTCGGGAAGCTTCCTCCTTTACCGAAAGACTGTATCCTGGTGGATCTGGCCTCCGTCAAAAATGGTCCGCTGCAGGCAATGCTGGCTGCGCATACCGGGCCGGTGCTGGGTCTGCACCCGATGTTTGGTCCGGACAGCGGCAGCCTGGCTAAGCAGGTGGTGGTTTACTGCGACGGTCGTCAGCCGGAAGCCTATCAGTGGTTCCTGGAACAGATTCAGGTATGGGGCGCGCGACTGCACCGCATCAGCGCGGTTGAGCACGACCAGAACATGGCGTTCATTCAGGCGCTGCGCCACTTTGCCACGTTTGCCTACGGCCTGCATCTGGCGGAAGAGAACGTACAGCTTGAACAGCTGCTGGCGCTCTCTTCACCTATCTATCGCCTGGAGCTGGCGATGGTCGGGCGTCTGTTCGCGCAGGATCCGCAGCTGTACGCGGACATCATTATGTCTTCCGAAAACAACCTGGCTCTGATCAAGCGCTACTATCAGCGCTTTGGAGAAGCCATTACGCTGCTTGAGCACGGAGACAAGCAGGCGTTTATCGACAGCTTCCGCAAGGTCGAGCACTGGTTTGGCGATTATGCGCAGCGTTTCCAGAATGAGAGCCGGACGTTGTTGCGCCAGGCAAATGACAGTCGCCAGTAATGCGATGATGTATATACTGAAAGCCAGCAATGCTGGCTTTTTTCATTTTGGGGAACTGTCATGGCTGAACCGCAGCTGCTGTTGAATTACACCGGGCATTTGCCTGAATGCCCGACGTGGAGCGCCGAAGAGCAGGCGCTCTACTGGGCCGATATTCTGGAAGGCGAGATCCACCGCTACCATCTGCCGACGGTGGAACACACCGTACTCTCTTTCCACGAGGAGGTGGGGTGTTTCGCGCTGCGTGAGCAGGGTGGTTTTATCGTTGCGATGCGAACGGGTATCTGGCTGACCGATAAACACGGCCTGCTGCGCCGCAAGGTGTGTGATAACCCCTCTAACCCGCAGCTGGCGCGTTTTAACGATGGAGGCACCGACCATCTGGGCCGGTTCTACGCGGGCACGTTCTGGGGGCCGGGAGATTACAACGGCGCCCTGCTGATGCGCATCGACAACGACCTGACGCCGAAGGTGATCCAGTGCGATATCCACGGGCATAACGGCCTGGCGTTTAGCCCGGATAAGCAGTGGATGTTTACCTCAGATACGCCAAACGGTGTGATCTACCGTACCCCGCTTGATGAGCAGGGTGAACCGGGTAAGCGAGAGGTGTTTCGTCAGTTTAAAGAGGGCGAAGGGATACCCGACGGCGCGGCGATGGATGTGGAAGGCTGTTACTGGAGCGCGCTGTTTGACGGCTGGCGCATCGCGCGTTTTTCACCGCAAGGGGAGCAGCTGGAAGAGTACCGTATGCCGGTACGTTGCCCGACGATGGTCTGCTTTGGCGGCGATGACATGAAAACGCTGTTTATTACCACCACGCGGGAAAATATGGATGCGGAGGAGGTGGCGAAATATCCGCTCTCCGGCGCCATCTTCACCCTGCCGGTGAGCGTGGCAGGGATGAAGAAAAGCCGTTTTATCGAACGTTAGATTGGATCGACCGGGACGACGTTTTCGCTCGGGTAACAGCCCAGCACCTTCATGGAACGCGTGATCTCGCCCAGCTCGCGCAGGGCTTTCTGCATGGAAGCAGACTCCAGGTTGGCCTGGATATCGAGGTAGAACATCTCTTCCCACGGGTTACCGTGGATTGGGCGCGATTCCAGCCGGGTCATGATCAGGTTGTGATTACGCAGTACCAGCAGAGCTTCAACCAGCGCACCGGCCTGTTGGCCGGTGGCCATCAGCAGCGTGGTCTTGGCCGGTACCTGGTCAGACACATTGATTGCCTTGCGGGCCAGCACCACGAAGCGGGTAATGTTTTGCGTCTGGTTTGCCAGGTTGCGTTCCAGCACCTGTAAACCATACAGCGCGCCGCCCGCTTCGCTGCCCAGCGCCGCAACGTTGGGGGAGTTCGCCTGGGCGACTTTTTCCATCGCCGCCGAGGTGCTTTCGGTGTACTCAATTTTCCAGTTCGGATAGCGGTTCAGGAACTGGCTGCACTGCTGGAACGGCTGCGGGTGGCTGTAGACCGTTTCGATCGTGTTCAGGTCCGTTGAACCGGAGACCAGCACGCAGTGATCGATAGGGATCGTCAGCTCGCCGACCAGCGACAGGCTGGTGTGCTGCAGCAAATCGTAGACGTCGTTGATGGCGCCGGAGCTGGTGTTTTCAATCGGCACCACGGCGTAATCCGCCTGGCCGGTCTCGACCTGGTTAAAAATGTCGGCAAACTTCGCGCAGCCGCTTTCAATAAATTCTTCGAAATGGCGAGCGGCATACTGACGTGCGGCCAGGTGAGAATAGGAGCCCTTTGGCCCGAGGAAAGCGATACGCGCAGAGTGCGGATTGGTTTTATTGAGGTGCTGCTGGAGTAGCGCTTGCTGGGTCAGAACGGAGTCTTCGATGATGAGCTGGAACAGCCGGGTGATGTAGTGGGCATCGAGATGATGCGCTTTGCCGAGCTGAATGAGACGTTCCAGCAGATCCCGCTCGCGGTCGATATCACGGACCGGACGATGGGAGTCCAGCTTGGCTTTACCCACTTCAACGGCAAGGGCGCGGCGTTCGGCCAGCAGCGCCAGCAGTTTCTCATCCAGCGCGCTGATTTTTACGCGCAGATCCAGTAACGGGTTTTCCGGTGTCATAGTGTTGCCTGTCTCATCTTATCGTTATCAATAAAAAAGGCCCCCCGGTGTGGGAGGCCTTGTTGTTCGTCTTCGCATTCTTTATCACACGACGAAACGCCTCCCGTTCAGGGGAAGGTAAAAAAGAATGCGAAGAAGAACGGCGTAAGTTTCATAAAGTCATCCTGTGAGTGATACCGTTAAAGTACCCGTACTGTTTTCACCCTGTCAATAAAAAACAAAAAACGCGCCCGAAGGCGCGTTGGCGGTACACTCAATTTAAAGGATTACTCTTCTTCAACTTCTTCCGCGAAGCTGGCGTCTTTCACCGACGTTGTGGCGCGACGGGCTTCACCTTTGTGTTGCACTTTATTGAGCTGCCGTTCCAGCTTGTTGATCAAATCGTTAATTGCGGTGTACATATCCTCATGTTTTGCGCTGGCGACCAGATGGCCGTTTGGAGTATTGATAGTTGCGTCAGCGATGAAACCCTGCGGCTCCTTGGACAGGATGATATGTGGATTAATCAAATGTGTTTGCCATTTATCCAGTTTGGCGAGACGGTCTGCGACGTGCTGGCGAATTGCCGGAGTAATTTCCATTTGTTTACTGGTAATGTTCATTGTCATAAATTTTACCTCTTGTCTTTCCGTCTTGGTGATTCCAGCATACCCGACCTAATGTCAAAATGTGTGATTTAGATCACGTTATTTTGTCGGTTTTTGTCAGGGAATCTTTTTTGTGAGGCAGGGCAGGAAGAGGTGAGATTTACCTTGTAGAAGGCAAAAATTGAGGCCATAGTTGACTGGATGTGTTGAGGCTAACGCGCTTCAGCGACGCTCAGAAACGAATAAAAAAACGGCAGCCTTCGGGCTGCCGTTTTGCATTGAGGCAAAATCAGGTGTTGCTGCTGTTCGCGGCGATGATTTTCGCCACTTTTTCAGCCTGAGCGGTCATCTGCATCTGACGGTAAGCATTTTCCATCAGCTTCAGGCCGTCGCGCGTAGCCTGAGTATCCGGGTAATCACGCAGCATACCTTCTACGCGGTTAACCACGGCAACCCATGCGCCACGGCGGGTATAGTAGTCCGCCACGGAGTATTCATATTTCGCCAGACGATCTTTCAGGAACACCAGACGCTTGGTGGCGTCGGTCACGTACTGGCTGTTTGGATAGCCGCGCACCAGTTTAGAGAAGTCATTGAAGGCATCACGCGCATGCTGCGGGTCACGGTCGGAACGATCCACGCCGAAGAAGCCCTGCAGCGCACTGTCGTCCAGCGCCATGTTGGTGAGCCCGCGCATGTACATCACGTAGTCGATGTTAGGATGAGTCGGGTTCAGACGCATGAAACGATCGATGGTTGCCTGAGCCAGCGGCAGATCGGCATTTTTATAGTATGCGTAGATGAGATCTAACTGTACCTGCTGCGAATACGGACCAAATGGATAGCGATTATCCAACGCTTCCAGTTGCGTTATCGCCTGTTTCCAGTTACCGTCCTGCAACTTTTGTTGTGCAGTCGCATAGATTTCATTCGGCGGATTGTCAGGGACCTGTTCATTTGAACCGGAGCAGCCCACCAAAGCCAGGCTCAACGTGGCCGCTGCCACCAGATATTTCATGCGCGTCATGACGTTTTGACTTTCCTCAAATGTTTGTCCGGGAGAAACTCTGTTCCTGCTCCCGATTAAGACCAGCTACAATAGCACACTATATTAAACGGCAAAGCCGTAAAACCCAACGTTAAACGAAGAAGCAGTTTATGGCACAACGAGTAGAACTCACCGCAACAGTCTCCGAAAATCAGCTCGGTCAACGCTTAGATCAGGCTTTGGCCGAATTGTTCCCTGATTATTCGCGTTCACGCATAAAAGAATGGATCCTTGACCAGCGCGTGATGGTAAACGGCAAGATCTGGGACAAACCAAAAGAGAAAGTGTTAGGTGGGGAAGCTGTCGCCATCAATGCTGAAATCGAAGAGGAAATCCGCTTCGAGCCGCAGGATATCCCACTGGACATCGTCTATGAAGATGATGACATTCTGGTGATCAACAAGCCGCGCGACCTGGTTGTTCATCCGGGCGCGGGAAACCCTGACGGTACGGTACTTAACGCACTTCTCCATTACTATCCGCCGATCGCGGATGTTCCGCGCGCGGGCATCGTGCACCGTCTGGATAAAGACACTACCGGTCTGATGGTGGTGGCGAAGACCGTTCCTGCTCAGACCCGTCTGGTGGAGTCGCTGCAGCTGCGCGAAATCACCCGTGAATATGAAGCGGTAGCCATTGGGCATATGACTTCTGGCGGGACGGTGGAAGAGCCCATTAGCCGTCACCCGACCAAGCGTACCCATATGTCGGTGCATCCGATGGGTAAACCGGCGGTGACGCATTACCGCATTATGGAGCACTTCCGTATTCATACGCGCCTGCGTCTGCGTCTGGAGACCGGACGTACTCACCAGATCCGCGTGCATATGGCCCACATTACCCATCCGCTGGTGGGGGATCAGGTCTACGGTGGTCGTCCGCGTCCGCCTAAAGGCGCGTCGGATGAGTTCATCAGCGTATTGCGTAAATTCGACCGTCAGGCGCTGCACGCGACCATGCTGCGTCTTTACCATCCTATCACCGGCATTCAGATGGAGTGGCATGCGCCTATCCCGCAGGATATGGTGGACCTTATTGACGCCATGCGTGCTGATTTCGAAGAACATAAGGATCAAGTGGACTGGTTATGACCAAACTGATTGTCCCGGAGTGGCCACTGCCTGTCGGCGTGGCTGCCTGCAGTTCAACCCGCACTGGCGGTGTGAGCCAGGGCGCGTGGGCGTCGTTGAACCTCGGTGCACACTGTGGCGATAACCTGGAACACGTGGAAGAGAACCGCAGGCGTCTGTTTGCAGCGGGGAACCTGCCGTCGAAACCGGTCTGGCTGGAACAGGTTCATGGCAAGGCGGTGCTGAAGCTGACGGGAGAGCCCTATGCTTCCAAACGCGCTGATGCCTCTTACAGCAATACTCCGGGAACCGTTTGTGCCGTAATGACCGCTGATTGTCTGCCAGTGCTGTTCTGCAACCGTGCAGGCACCGAGGTGGCTGCAGCGCACGCGGGCTGGCGTGGACTGTGTGAAGGCGTGCTGGAAGAAACCGTCGCCTGCTTTAAGGATGAGCCCGCCAATATTATGGCCTGGCTTGGCCCGGCCATTGGCCCTCGCGCTTTTGAAGTGGGGCCGGAAGTTCGCGAAGCCTTTATGGAAAAAGATCCGCAAGCGGTGGACGCCTTCCTGCCTTCGGGGGATAAATATCTGGCCGATATTTATCAGCTCGCCCGCCAGCGCCTGAACCGCGTCGGCGTGACGCAGATCTTCGGCGGCGATCGCTGCACCTTCACCGAAAAGGGTGATTTTTTCTCTTATCGCCGCGACAAGACGACGGGCCGTATGGCAAGTTTCATTTGGCTGATATAACCTAAAGAATCAAGACGATCCGGCACGTGCCGTTTTCTTTTCACATAATTCAGGTCATTAACCTTGAATAATTGAGGGATGACCTCATTTAATCTCCAGTAGCAAATTTGACCTGTTATGGGAGGAGTTATGCGTCTGGATCGTCTTACTAATAAATTCCAGCTTGCTCTCGCCGATGCCCAGTCCCTCGCACTGGGGCACGACAACCAATTTATCGAACCTCTTCATCTAATGAGCGCCTTGCTGAATCAGGAAGGGGGATCGGTACGTCCTTTATTAACGTCCGCTGGCATTAATGCTGGCCAGTTACGCACCGCTATCGATCAGGCGCTGAGCCGTTTACCGCAGGTCGAAGGGACCGGCGGCGACGTTCAGCCGTCGCAGGATCTGGTGCGTGTCCTGAACCTTTGCGACAAGCTGGCGCAAAAACGTGGGGACAATTTTATTTCGTCAGAGCTGTTTGTTCTGGCGGCGCTTGAATCACGCGGTACCTTGACCGACCTGCTGAAATCCGCCGGTGCGACCACCGCCAATGTGACTCAGGCGATTGAGAACATGCGCGGAGGTGAAAGCGTGAACGATCAGGGAGCCGAAGACCAACGTCAGGCTTTGAAGAAATTTACGGTCGATCTGACCGAGCGTGCTGAACAGGGCAAACTTGACCCGGTGATCGGCCGTGATGAAGAAATCCGCCGTACCATTCAGGTACTGCAACGTCGTACCAAGAACAACCCGGTACTGATAGGTGAACCGGGTGTCGGTAAAACCGCGATTGTTGAAGGGCTGGCGCAGCGTATTGTGAACGGTGAAGTGCCGGAAGGCCTGAAAGGCCGCCGCGTACTGGCGCTGGACATGGGCGCGCTGGTGGCCGGTGCGAAATACCGCGGTGAGTTTGAAGAGCGTCTGAAAGGCGTGCTGAACGATCTGGCGAAACAGGAAGGTAACGTCATCCTGTTTATCGACGAGCTGCACACCATGGTCGGTGCCGGTAAGGCAGACGGCGCAATGGATGCCGGGAACATGCTGAAACCTGCACTGGCGCGCGGTGAACTTCACTGCGTCGGTGCCACCACGCTGGATGAGTACCGTCAGTACATTGAGAAAGATGCTGCGCTGGAACGTCGTTTCCAGAAAGTATTTGTTGCCGAGCCAAGCGTTGAAGATACCATCGCGATCCTGCGTGGTCTGAAAGAGCGTTATGAACTGCACCACCATGTGCAGATCACTGACCCGGCCATCGTTGCGGCGGCGACGCTTTCGCATCGTTATATTGCTGACCGTCAGCTGCCGGATAAAGCCATCGACCTGATTGATGAAGCGGCGTCGAGCATTCGTATGCAGATTGACTCGAAGCCGGAAGAGCTGGATCGACTCGACCGACGCATCATTCAGCTCAAGCTGGAACAGCAGGCGCTGAAGAAAGAGTCTGATGAAGCCAGTAAGAAACGCCTCGATATGCTCAATGAAGAGCTGGACGATAAAGAGCGCCAGTATTCTGAGCTTGAAGAAGAGTGGAAAGCCGAGAAAGCCTCCCTTTCCGGTACGCAGACCATTAAAGCTGAACTCGAACAGGCAAAAATTGCCATTGAGCAGGCGCGACGCGTGGGTGACCTGGCGCGGATGTCAGAGCTGCAGTATGGCAAAATCCCTGAGCTGGAAAAACAGCTTGAGATTGCGACGCAGTCAGAAGGGAAAACGATGCGTCTGTTACGTAATAAAGTGACGGATGCCGAGATTGCGGAAGTGCTTGCCCGCTGGACCGGTATTCCCGTGGCGCGCATGCTGGAAGGTGAGCGTGAAAAACTGCTGCGCATGGAGAACGATCTCCACAATCGTGTGATTGGTCAAAATGAAGCGGTTGAAGCGGTATCGAATGCTATTCGTCGTAGCCGTGCAGGGCTGTCCGATCCGAACCGCCCGATTGGTTCGTTCCTGTTCCTGGGGCCGACCGGTGTCGGTAAAACCGAGCTGTGCAAAGCGCTGGCTAACTTTATGTTCGACAGCGATGATGCGATGGTGCGTATCGACATGTCAGAGTTTATGGAGAAACACTCCGTCTCGCGTCTGGTCGGGGCGCCTCCAGGATATGTGGGTTATGAAGAAGGTGGGTACCTGACAGAAGCGGTGCGTCGTCGTCCTTATTCCGTCATCCTGCTGGATGAGGTGGAAAAAGCGCATCCGGATGTGTTCAACATCCTGCTTCAGGTGCTGGACGATGGTCGTCTGACCGACGGGCAGGGGAGAACGGTCGACTTCCGTAATACGGTTGTCATTATGACGTCGAACCTGGGTTCCGATTTGATTCAGGAACGTTTCGGTGAACTGGACTACAGCCACATGAAGGATCTGGTGCTGGGTGTGGTAAGCCATAACTTCCGTCCGGAGTTCATCAACCGTATTGATGAAGTGGTGGTATTCCATCCTCTGGGTGAGAAACACATCGCGTCGATTGCGCAGATTCAGCTGCAGCGTCTGTACAAACGTCTGGAAGAGCGTGGATACGAAATTCACATCTCCGACGATGCGCTGAAACTGCTGAGTAAGAATGGTTACGATCCGGTGTACGGTGCGCGTCCATTGAAACGTGCTATCCAGCAGCAGATCGAAAACCCGCTTGCGCAGCAGATCCTCTCCGGGGAACTGGTTCCTGGTAAAATTATCCGTCTTGAAGCCAACGACGATCGCATTGTGGCAGTGCAGTAAGTCACAAAACGCAAAAACGAGCCGCTTGCGGCTCGTTTTTGTTTAAAAACCAGGCGAAAATTGAGATCTGGAGTGAAGTTTGCCTGGAAAGTGAGCAGTCAGTAAATAATTTTCACTTTATCCTTGCAGGTTCGGAATTACTCCCTATAATGCGCCTCCACTAACACGGAACAACGGCACACACGCCGCCGGGTCAGCAGAGAATAGCGAAAATAAACGCTTGACTCTGAAGCGAGAAAGCGTAATATGCACACCCCGCGCCGCAGCGAAAACGAAGCGGCACTGCTCTTTAACAATTTATCAGACAATCTGTGTGGGCACTCAAAGTGACATGGATTCTTAACGTCCTC